>CAZMGQ010000222.1:0-4471 GCA_964565855.1 uncultured Lentisphaerales bacterium
CTCTTTCGACCCCTTTCACGGTGTCCGTCACGCGGGTGGCTGCGACACCGGAGCCATTACGTTTGCAGCCCTAGATTGTCTCGCTGATGAGTGCCGACGTTACACAGGGTCTGGCCGCATCGTGGATCACGACGATACCGGCGTCCGGATTGATCGCCTGCAGGCCTGCCTCGACCGATCCCTGACGTTTGGCTCTGCCGGTGATGATGTTGGTCAGTTTTGAAATACCGAACATACGTGCCATGCCTTTGGCAGCGACCTGTTGGCCGCGGCGCACGACCAGCACGATTTCATCAATATCCGGACATTCCTGAAATGCGCGGAGCGAATAAGCCAGCACGGGCTGAGCACCGAGGCTCAGGAAGGCTTTGTCCATCTTGCCTCCCATGCGCTTGCTGCTGCCTGCTGCTACAACTATTGCACTATTCATCTAAATATCATCCCCATATGCCTGCTTGAGACAGGCTTAAGTCTTCAACGGATATAAAGACTATATAAAACTGCCCCTGAAGTCAAGAACTTGTAACTCAATTTGATTTTTGCGTCCCGGTCGGCGTTGTGGTAAAGTTCGCATTGTCTCCTTGTATGTGGGGCGTGTCAATTTCAGCCGCTAAGGCTGCCAGAGAAAATAACGGGAATGTGAAATGTCTGATCCTAAAAAAGAGCCGGAGGAAGAAGCCACCGTGCCATTCGGCCCGCAACGGGGAGCCGACTCTTCGCTCGGTGAAGGTCATCACCGACGCTGGGGCAATGCACGTCTTCTGCTCGAAAATGACGATACGGGCAGTTGGGTCATCAAGGACTTTTCAGTCTGTCATCCCGCCATCCGCTCCACCTGGTCGCAACTGCTGCTGCAGCGCGAATACAAAGCCTGCAATCGGCTGGATGGCCTGGAAGGAGTGCCCCGCTCCTGTACCCGTGAGGGATCTTTCTCCCTGCGTTACCGCTTTATGCCGGGCATGACCCTGCGCGATGCTCACGAAAAGGGAACTCAGTTTCCCGCCGATTACTTTATGAAACTCGAGGAGCTGGTAGCCGCCATGCACGAGCGGAGAGTTGTGCATCTCGACCTACGCAATGCGCGCAACATACTGCTGCAGGAAGACGGGCAACCGGCGCTTTTAGACTTTCAGACAGCCCTCAGCAGCCGCTGGATGCTGCCCTCTATCAGGCGACTGCTGGAAAATGTTGATCGCTCGGCTGTTTACAAACACTGGAGCCGCATCGATCCCGAGGGGATGCCGCCGGAAAAGGCCGACTGGCTGCAACGATTCGAGCGTTGGCGTCCCTGGTGGCCGATCGAGGGCTATGCGTTGCAGAAGTGGAAGCAAAGGCGTCAGGAAAGACGCGAAAAGTCGCAAGGTTCAAAATGACTTCGAAGAACAACCGCAAAACCGCCACCGTCGTCGGACAGATCGATCCCGACGTGCTGGCTTTCACCGTCGGCAAGGACCCGCAGCTCGATCTGGAGCTGGCTCCCTGGGACTGTCTCGGGTCGGCCGCACATGTGACCATGCTGACACGGATGCCGGTCGAGCCGCGCCTTTTTTCCATGGATGAGCGCAATCAGGTGGTGGCCGCCCTGGCCGAAATCGCCGCCAGTGCCCGCCGTGGCGATTTTGTCATCACGGTGGCCGATCAGGACGTGCATCTGGCAGTCGAACGGCTGCTGACCGAGCGCCTCGGTGATCTCGGGCGTCGCATCCATACCGGTCGCAGCCGCAACGATCAGGTCGCAGTCGATCTGCGCCTCTATGGCCGTGACCAGCTCTTCGGCTGTCTGGAAGAGCTGCTGGAGCTGGCTGCAACATTGCTCCAGTTTGCCTCCCGTCACCGGGCTCTGCCCATGGTCGGACGCACCCATTTTCAGCCGGCGATGCCCAGCTCGGTCGGTCTCTGGGCTTCGAGCTATGCCGAAAGCCTCCTCGAAGACTTTGTTCCGCTGCAGGCTGCGCTGGAACTGACCAACCGCAACCCCCTCGGTTCGGCCGCCGGCTACGGTGTGCCGCTGCCGATCGACCGTGAGCTGACCACCAGACTGCTGGGCTTTGCCGCCCCGATCCACAACGTGGTTTATGCCAGCAACGCCCGTGGCAAGTGCGAGCTGGTCACGCTCAACGCCCTCATGCAGGTCATGCTGACCCTGTCGCGTCTGGCCGAGGATCTGATTCTCTTTACCACCCCAGAGTTTGCCTGGTTTGCCATTCCGTCAGAGTTCTGCACCGGCAGCAGCATCATGCCCCAGAAGCGCAATCCTGATGTCTGCGAGTTGATCCGTGCCAAGACGGCCCGTATGATCGGCGACTCCAACGCGGCAGCCGGCATCCTCAAGGCCCTGCCGGGCGGTTACAACCGGGATCTGCAGGAAACCAAGGAGCTCTACCTCGAAGGCTTCCGGACCACCCGGGCCAGCCTGCGTATCATGACGCGGCTGGTGGCCGGTCTCGAACCCCAGCCCGCGCGGCTGCGTGCCGCCTTTACGCCCGATGTTTTTGCCACCGACCGGGCCCTGGAGCTGGTAGCCGGCGGCATGACCTTCCGCGATGCCTACCATGCGGTGCGAGAAAATCTGGACGAACTGTCCATGATGGATGCCGATGCCGCTCTGGCCGCCAAAACCCATCTCGGTGCCACGGGGGGGCTGGATTTCGAGGGGTACGACAGGCGTGTGGCAGAGTCCAGACACTGCCTCAACCAGTTGCGCCAACCGGTCGAAGATGCGTTGGCAGAGCTGATGCAGCCGATGTAAGAAAAACCGCTGTAAGAAAAAAACCGCGGAAAGACGCGGAAAGACGCGGAAAACCGCATGAAGGGAAGGGGAGGGACGACTGTCACGTCGTCCTGGGACCGCAGGGCTCTGTACCTGCAGGCATTTGTACGGTTCTCGGGTTGCGGACGGCTCGGCGATCCGTCCCTACCATTCGGCAAAGTGAAAACGGCGGCAAGAGCCTGCCGCCCTCCAGCCCCTCCCGAGTTGTGCCTGTTCAGGAGCTGACTGTGGACAGGCAGGAATGCCTGTCGTACATAGATCCCCTCCCGGCTTTGCTATGCCGGGGTTTGGTCCAGGACGGCTTTGCCGGCGAGGGTGGTGCGATAGACATCGAGCGTGGCTGCGGCCACTTTGTCCCAACTATAGTTGGCGGCGCGGTCGAGCCCGGCCTGGATTCCAGCCTCGCGTATGCCGTTGTTGGTGGCAATGGAGTTGACCAGGGCCTGGGTGATCGAGTCGGCATCCTTGGGGTCGAAGTAGGTCACGGCATCGGCGCCCAGTTCCTGCAGGCTGGGTGTGTTGGAACAGACGACCGGGGTGCCGGTGGCCATGGCTTCGAGCACCGGCAGGCCGAAGCCTTCGTAGAGGCTGGGGAAAACCAGCATCGAAGCCGAGGAGAGCAGGGCGGGCAGGTCATCCTCCACGACCGAACCGATCCACGAGACGTTGGCGGCCAGCCGTTCGCGCCGCAGGATGGCACGTTCCTGGCGCGTGGCTTCGCTGCCGTAGCCGGCGATCACGAGGCCGTGGCCCTTGAGGAGCGGCTTGGCGCGGGCATAGCCGATGAGAAGAGTGGCGATATTCTTGTGGGGCCGGTTGCTGCCGAGATAGAGCAGGTAAGGACGTGTAAGACCGTACTTGATGGTAATCGCTTCGATGGCCGCTTCCGGCTGGGGGGTAAAGCGGGAATGGACACCGTGGGGGATGGTGATGAATTTGCCCTCGGCCTCGGGGAAGAAGCGCAGGCTGTCCTTGCGGGTGGTCTCGGAGACGGCGATCACGGTGGTGCTGGCCTTGAGGGCGCGGGCGGCACAGGTGCGGAAGAGCGTGCGGGCCTGGAGGCTGCTTTCGCCGGGCTGCATCAGGGGAATGCAGTCGTGCATCGTCAGCACGGTGGGGATGCCATCGAGCGTCGGCATCAGGTAGTAGGGCGAGTGGTAGATATCCGGCTGGAGCTGGGTGGCGATATCGCTCAGTGCGGCCTGCTGGCGTGGGTCGAAAACCGTGCGGGTGGTGACCACGGCCCGTATATGTTCGTTAGTTTCGAGCTCGAAAGTACAGTCAGGCGGGATGACGACTGTGAGTTTATCGCCGGTTTTGCGGGTGGTCTCTGCAAGTGCGAGTGTCAGCTCGCCCACATAGCGGCCGATACCGGGAAAATGTGGCGTTGCTGTTCGTGCGTCCAGCAGGATATGCATTGGTTGTCTCCTCGCCTTCTATACTAGCATGAAGTTGTCCGGGCATACAACGGTAATAAGAGTCGGAGGCAAAGTTTCTGCCAGGCGGGATAGTGTTTGCCGTAAAAGTAGAGCAGGCTGCGACGATAGGCCAGGCTGGCGGCGGGGTTGCGGGTGAGGCTGACCCCGCCGATGTGACAGACCCGGGCCTCCGGTGTGCGGCGGATCTGCCAGCCGGCTTTGCGGGCTCGCAGGCACCAGTCGTTGTCCTCGAAGTAGAGGAAAAAGTTTTCGTCGAACCAGA
>CAZMGQ010000223.1:0-4464 GCA_964565855.1 uncultured Lentisphaerales bacterium
GTGCAGGGGGTCAAACTTGAGGTGTTTGAGCCAGAGAACGGCGGCGATATCGGCCATTCCCATCGGCAGGCCGGGGTGGCCGGAGTTGGCAGCCTGGATGGCGTCGATCGAGAGACTGCGGATTGTATTGGCGGCGAGGGTAAAGTCGGCTTCAGTAAGTCGGCTCATATCTGTTTCCTTTCAAAAATCAAAGACTACATAATACCCCAAAGCGGGCAAAGGTACATAACCCTTTTTTGCGGTACCGGGGCGCAGGGCAGGGGTGTGATCAGAAAAATCCCGGTTATTTCGGGGCTGTGATTTCGGCCAGACGCTGTATGAGAAAACCGATCCGGGGGCCGGGGCGGACCGCCCAGGTTTCGGTAATCACATGGACGCGACCTGCATCCACAGCCCGCAAACCGGGAATTGTGCCCCACTGTGCGGCGGCGGAGGTACTGTCGCTGGACGGCTCTTCGTCTCCGGTGGCCGGAATGATATCGATGATGATATCGGGGTTGAGCAGCACAATTCCTTCGGCTGACAACATGGGGTAGGGCGTGCTGCCACGGTAGGCGTTGCGCGCTCCGACGGCTTCGAGTGCCTGTTCGTAGAAGGTGTCACGACCGGCGATATAGACCCGTTCAAAAGAGGCCGGGTCGCGGCCGACCGAGATCAGCACCGTCGGCTGCTCCTCTTCGGGTAGCTTGTCGGCCCCGGCGGTGGCCATGATGGCGTCGATTTCCGCCAGCCAGGCGGCGGCGACTTCGCTGCGGTCGAGGGCTTCGCCGATAATCCAGACACTGTCGTAGATCTGGGGCAGCGTCTCCTGGTCAACAGTCAGGACGTCAATCCCGAGTTTGGCCAGCGTTTCACGGGCCCGCAACTGGGGCCGCGGGGCCACGACCAGGTCGGGCTCGAGACGGACGATGGCCTCGATATCGACATCGGTCAGGCCGCCGACGCGCGGCAGGTCGGCAATGGTAGGCGGAAAGTCGCAGAAGCGTGAGATCCCGACCAGATGTTTTTCCAGCCCCAGCATACAGAGAGTCTCGGTGGTGGCTGGAGCCAGTGAAACGATGCGTGGGTGTGGTGTCTCCGGGGTTGCCAGGACGTCAGGGACATTTTTTTTGCGCCACAGGGGGGCGGTCAGACCTACGACAATCAGACATATTATCAGCAGATATAGGGTGCGGCGGAGATTCATGGGGTGTGTCAGCTTATGATTAGGGTTTTGCCGCCGACTGCATTTCTGCCGCGATGGCGAGGGCTGCGGCCCGGGGGTCGCGGGCTTCGACGATGGGCCGTCCGACAACGAGTCCCGAGGCACCGTCACGCAGGGCATCAGCCGGAGTGGCCACGCGTTTCTGGTCGCCGAGAGCACTGCCGGCGGGGCGGATGCCGGGGGTCAGCAGGTAGGGGCGGGGCCCCAGCAACTGGCGCAGGCGCCCAACTTCGCGCGGCGAACAGACGAGCCCGTCGGCACCGGCGGTGACGGCCAGTTGGCCCAAGGTATCGACCTGGGTGGCACTGTCGTGCGGCACACCGATCGAGTTCAGGTCGGCGTCGTCGAGACTGGTCAGCACAGTTACGGCGAGCAGCTTTGTGCCGCTGCCGGCAGCTCCGGCCGCCTCTGCGGCAGCGGCGATCATGGCCTGTCCGCCGGCTGCGTGGAGTGTCATCAGCTCGACGCCGAATCTTGCGGCAGCGGCAACTGCACGTTCGACGGTCCGGGGGATGTCGTGCAGCTTGAGGTCGAGAAAGACACGTTTGCCTCGGTCGTCCAGCATGGCGAGGGTATCGGGGCCATCGGAGATGAAGAGTTCGAGCCCGACTTTGTAAAAATCGACGGCATCGCCGATGCGTCTTACCAGGGCTGCGGCTTCGGTAGCGGAGGGCAGGTCTAGAGCAACGATCAGATCAGCTTTCATGGGTAGAGCCTCACGGAGATTGGTTGGCGGCAGACGGAGCGGGCGGCAGATTTGCCCAGCAGGCCGTCCTGTGCCGCAGGAGAGCACTTTCATTCAAGCATGTCTGTCGCCGGAAAGCGACCCTATTTTATGATTTTGCCCTTTGCATCGGGGACATAAAAGCTTATGATCTCCAGACATGAATCACGTGCTCATTACACCACAGGCCAAGCCTGCTCCAGATGCATCCGGGTGGGAGGTTCGGCTTGATGACGGCAGCATTGTCGGACCCGTCGGACTCGATACCCTTTCGCAATGGGCGGCCGAGGGGCGGCTGACAGCCAGTTGCAGCCTCTCGCAGGATGGGGGGGCCAACTGGATTGCGGCGGCTTCCATGCCGGAGTTGGAGATGGACTGGCTGGTATTGCTGTCGGCTGAGAGTGTGATCGGGCCCTTCAATTTTGCCGCGGTCGAGGCTCTGCGCGAGGCGGGCGAGATCCCGGCTGGTGCCCAGCTTTTCCGCCGTCATGTTGCCGGTGCCGCTTCTTCACAGGGAATGCAGCTCGTGCAGCGGACTGTCGCTGCCGAAGCCCGCTGGCGTCAGGCCGAAACAGAGTTGCAGCAGTTGCGGGCGGATCTTGAGGCGCAGAAACTGGAATTCGAGGCCGAGCGTCAGCAGGCCGCGGCCGAGGTGGCACGTGGCAAAGCCGAACTCCTGCGGCGCGAGGCCGAGCTGGAGTCGCTGCAGCAGGCGCGTGAACAGTGGACAGCCAACAGCGAGGAGCGGCAGGGGCTCGAAGCGCGTCTGGTTGATTCTGAGCGTGAGGCAGCCCGCTTGCGCGACGAAAGCTCAAGTCTGCGCCACAGGCTGGCAGTCTTGACCGAAGAACGTGCCGCCGCCGAATCCCGCCGCGAAGCTTCGCAGGAGCGTTTGAGATCACAACTGGCGACTGTCGTGCAGCAGGCGCAGGATATCCGGGCCCGCTACGAGGAACGTACGGCCCGCTTTGCCGCCCTGGCGGATTCGTTGCGCGAACTGACCGCCGGCGATGACCTGCCCGAGATGGTTGCGCCGGAAGTGGCGGAAGAAGCGGAGATATCCGCCGAGATGGAAACGAAATCGTCCACTACCGCAAAAAAAGTGCCTGCCGACAGAAAAACACCACCGCAGAAGTCTGCCCCGAAGGCAGCTAGTGAGAACGAGACACCAGATCAGGAAACTGATGCCGCTCCACGCGAATTCCGGCGTCAGAGTGCCGCCGCGGCCGGTCGCAGAAAAGCCGCGGAAGAGCCTGAAGTGGCGGAAGTCGAGGTGATTTCACCTGCCAGGAATACCACCGGCAGCACAACGCCGGGTACCAACGCTCGCCGACTGGCGGACCTCGAAGCTCAGGCACAACGTGAAATGGCCATGCTCAACAGCATCAAGGGAGAAGGAGTGTCCTTCTGGAAGCGTGGCAAGTAAAACAGCCCAACCAATCTGTCTGATCCGCTATGTCCAACATCAAAAAAACTGCCGCTGAGAGCCCCGACAAACGGTTGTGGTTTGTACGTATGAGCAGCGGCTCGATGTTCGGGCCGATCAATACCAAGGGGTTGGTGTTCTGGGCCGAGGAAGGCCGGATCATGCCCGATGACGAGATTTCGGAAGACCGCACCAACTGGATTGCGGCCCAGGATCTTCCCGAACTGGAAATGGACCGTATGATCGAAAAACCCGATGGTTCTTTTGCCGGCCCCTTCAACGCCCGAGCCATCGCACCACTGGCCCGCGAAGGCAAGATCCCGCCCGATGCCCGGACTATCCATCGCGACGAACTTGAAGCGACACTGGAAGCCCGTCAGCAACAGCCGGACCTTTTTGAAATGCCACCGCCGGATGACAATGCAGATGAGCCGACACCGGCACGTGCTGCCAGACGCGCCAGTGGAGAAGTAGCCAATTTGAAGCGCGAAAACAAAGAGTTGTCCGAACGTCTTGCACAACTCGAAGAAACCCTCGAAGAGATACAGGTCCAGGCCAAGGACTTTCGTGCTGAGAGCGAGCGCGAGGTTGAGGAACTGCGGATCGCCCTCGAAGTTGCCACCACGGAGCGTGACGAAGCCAAGGCGGATGCTGAGCAAGCAGTCGAGATTGAAGCCGAGTTGGCGAAGTTGCGTGAAGATGTTGCCACAGCCGTGGCGGAACGTGATGCGGCGATTGCTGATGCCGAGAACCTGGCGGCGGAGTTTGCCGGGACGGACAAGGTTGATGCCCAGTTGGCGGAAGAAACTGTCCGCCGCGAGACCGCTGAAAAGCGTGTTACCGAGATTGAAGCCGGGCTGGCAAAGCTGCGTGAGGATGTTGCTACGGCAGTGGCGGAACGCGATGCGGCGATTGCTGATGCCGAGAATCTGGAAGCAGAATTTGCCGGGGCGGATAAGGTTGATACCCAGTTGGCGGAAGAAACTGTCCGCCGCGAGACCGCTGAAAAACGTGTTGCCGAGATTGAAGCCGAGCTGGCAAAGCTGCATGAGGATGTTGCTACGGCAGTGGCGGAACGTGATGCGGCAGCTTCTGACTATGCTGAATTGC
>CAZMGQ010000224.1:0-4462 GCA_964565855.1 uncultured Lentisphaerales bacterium
TGCCGTCGGGTGTCCAGAAGTTGTTGAGCACGCTGCTGCCCAGCTCCTTGCCGATAGCAGCCGAAATCTCACGGCTGCGCTTGCCATGTTCGATCCAGAAATCACGGATGCCGTCATCACGGTTCGAGAGGGCAACGCCATCGGCGGCCTTGGGGTGGGCAAAGAAAGTCGGGTTGAAATCGATACCGATCTTCTGTTCCTTGGCCCAGTCCACCCAGTTGCGGAACTGTTTGATCGTGATCGCATCGCGATCCACCGGTCGGCCATCAACCTGTTCGGCATAACAGGCATGCAGGTTGATCCGATGTTTGCCGGGAATCAGCGCCAATGCCTGCTCCATGTCAGCCCGCAGTTCATCGGCGGTACGCGCCTTGCCGGGATAGTTTCCGGTGACCGCCAGACCGCCCCCCAGGTCACTGTCCCCGGACTCAAAACCACCGACATCATCCCCCTGCCAACAGTGGATCGAAATTGGAATTTTCGCCAGGCTTTTGATGGCTGTTTCGGTGTTTATCCCGAGTTTGGCAAACTGTTCACGTGCGATTTCGTAGGCACGATTGTCGGTCTTGGCTTTGGACATTAGCTGCTCCCTTTGTCTGTTGCACATTTGCACCATCGACCTTCCAAGGTTCCGGTGCAATCGATTTGCTTCCCATTATGAACCATTGTCACAAATGACTCAACTCATAAAGCCGACCCCGAAAGTGCAGAAAAAACAAAGCGGCAACTCTCGCAGCGTGAGGGCTTTTTTTGAGACTTGACGCTTCGGCCGGTCTTGTCTTATCCTGAGCCGCTACTTCCGATTATCAGGAGGGGTGGCAGAGTCCGGTTGAATGCACATGACTCGAAATCATGCGTGCCCGTAAGGGCACCGGGGGTTCGAATCCCTCCCCCTCCGCCATTATAAAATGCAGGCGAGGTGGCAGAAATATGCCGCAGTCGATATGAGATATACGGCGCCTGCAAATTCCTGCTTTTTCAATTGAGCGACTTGGGATATAATGGCGCCGTAATTGTCTCTTTAAACTGTAGCCTTTCCATGTCACGTTCCCGCAAAAGCCGCTCATCCAACCGCCATTCCGGCTCCTCCGGCCGCTGGGCGGTGCTCCACGGGGTAGCGACTCATGCCAGTACGACAGCGGCGGCAAAGGCAGTCGCCCTGTTCTTGTTGATCGGCGTGGCATGTTTCGGGCTGTGGCTGGGGTTTTTTCATGCCAGGCGCCTGCTGTTCGATACCAACGCTCGTTATACCCTGCGCACTATCCATTACCGGACGGATGGTGTGCTAGCGGCAGACAGGGTCCGACAGATAATCGGAGTCAGCGAGGGCTGCAACCTTTTCTGCATCAACCTGCCCTCGATCCGCCACAAGTTTCTGCAGGACCAGCCCAGCGTCCGCAACATCCGGCTCCAGCGCCTGTTGCCGGATGCACTGGACATCGTCGTTTCGGAACGGATTCCCATCGCCCGCCTCAGTCGCGAAAAGCGTGAGGTGGTCGATTTTGAGGGCTATATCTTCACCATCCAGCTCGCACAGGAATCACTGCTCGACCGGCTGCCGATCCTTGTCAGTGAAGAGTGGGCCAACCTGCATTCCGGCCAGCGCATCAGCAACCGGCCGCGAGCCGCACTGAGCGTCCTCGACACAGCCGATGCCCTCCGCCTGTCTTTCAAGATCATCGCACTCGATACCACCGGGTCCCACTATCTGCTGTTGCAGACAGCCGACCGGCGCGAGATCGCTCTGCCGTGGGACCAGATCATGGAGCGCGAGGTTGTCAGCGAGATGCTGCGCTGCTGCGACGTCGTCCTCCAGTCGCCACGGGCTGTCGGGCGCAATCGTTTCGATGTACTTGTCGAACCCACAGAAATTAAAGTCATTTCCCGTTACGAATAGCAATAAAGGAAATCCCATGCCACCGCAAATTCCCATTGTCGTTCTCGAAGTCGGCACAACCCGCACTGTCTGTATGGTGGGCATGGTCGATGACGAGGGCTCAGTGACCGTGACCGGTCTCGGTACCTCGGCCACAACAGGCGTCCGCAAAGGTGAGATCACCGAACTCAACTACGCCATTTCTTCCATCCGCACAGCCGTTGAAGCTGCCTCCGATGCCGCACGTTGCGATATTCGCAGCGCCTGCCTGATCTATTCCGGCGGCAGCACCGAGAGCACACATTCAGTCGGACGTGTGACCCTGCCTCCACGACACCAGTTGATCGACATCGAAACCATTCAGGAAGTGCGCGACCTTGCCCGCTACTGCAACCTGCCGCCCGATACGGAGAGGCTCCATTCCATCGTATGCAACTACGTGATTGACGACATGCGGGTGGTTCACAATCCCGAAGGCCTGACAGCCAACCAGCTCCAGGTCAACATGCTCAGCATCCATACCTCCACTTCCGGACTGACCGCCATGTCAAACGCCGTCGAAGAGGCACAGGTCGAGATTCTGAGCTGCAAATTCAGCGCCCTCTGTGCCGGAGCCGGTGTCCTGACCGCCGAACAGAAACGGGCCGGCGTACTGCTGGTTGATCTGGGGGGCGGCACCACCTCATATCTGGCGTATGCCAACGAAACCTATGCCGCTGCCGGCTCGTTTGCCGTCGGTGGCGACCATGTAACCAACGATATATCGCAGGGTTTCCACCTGACCAGCGTCAAAACCGCCGAATGGCTTAAAATATCCAGCTCCTCGGCCATTCTCGACAAGGCCACCCCCACGGAGCGTGGCACCATCCCCGCCCATGCGACTCTCGGCGCTCCAGAGCGCAGCTACAACCTGCGCTCGCTCCACACCATCGTCAACGCCCGCCTCGAAGAAGCTTTCAAAATACTCCGCACCATCATGGACAGCCACAATATCCTGTCAAAGTTTGGTGCGGGCGTCGTCCTCACGGGCGGCGGTGCCTATCAGGATGGTATCGTCCCGCTCGTTCAGCGGATTTTTCAATGTCCCTGCGTCATCGGCACCCTCGATGATCCGGAACTGGCCCAAACCGAACAATCCGCTGCCCTCGCCTCCGCCTATGGCGGCCTCAAACTGGCAGCCCTGGACGAGCTGCGCAAAAGCCGGGAACGTCCCTCGTGGCTCTCACGAATCTTCAGCAAAGGAACCTGACAATGACATCGTCCGATCGTTTTCTCCTGATCGGTGTCGGAGGTGCGGGTGGCCGCATCGCCAACCAGATCGCCCAATCCACCGGCGGACGACTCAAAGCCGTCGCAATCGATACCGACTTTGAAGCCGTAGCCAAGCTCGGCCTCTGCCAGCAGATTCGCCTGGGTCGCAACCGTTTCGACGGGCTCGGCTCCGGCGGCAACGTCACTGCAGCCCGCATGGCGGCTGATGAGGAAAACGAAACTATCCTCAAACTGTTCGACGATACGACCCTGGCACTGGTTATCACGGGACTCGGTGGCGGTACCGGCTCAGGCGCCACCCCGGCAGTCCTCAAGGCCGCCCGGTCACTCAATATCCGTACGCTGGTTTTCGCCACCCTGCCCTTCGATTTCGAAGAAGCCGAGCGCCAGCAACTTGCCAAACGCACCGGCCCCCTGCTGGAGGAAGCTGGCGATGTCATCGTCACAACCCCCAACAATGCCCTCTGCCACGATGCTTTCGAAAAGCCCGCTATCGAAGCCTTCGCCACCGCCACCAATCACCTCGCCGCCGGCCTGCTGCTGCTCTGGCAACTGGTGAACTCGCCGGGCTATATCCGGCTCGACTTTGCCACCCTGGCCAATCTCCTGCTGGGCGGACGTGGCCGGGCGACTTTCGGTTTTGCCCAGGCCAGCGGCCCGCAACGCTTCGAACTGGCACTGGCGAACCTGCTCGACGATCCACAACTGGGAATCAGAAGCAAATTGCGGGAAGTCCCGGCCCTGCTGGTCGGTATCCTGGGAGGCGAAGACCTGCGTCTGAAGGAAATTGGCGACGTTATGACCCGGCTCAAAATTGAACTCCCCCCCGATTGCGATCTGCGCATGGGGACCGTGATGGATCCGGCGCTCGACACCACCCTCTCGCTGGCAACCCTGCTTTTCCACTCCTGGACGCCCAGCGATGCGGCCGACGCCTTTGTCGAACAGACATCGACCAAAAAAACTGCGTCGGATGTGCCGCGCTTCGCAGCTCACGGACGACGCGGCAACAGCAAATCTGCCACCAGCCCGGCCGGCGATCGCTTCAAAAGCACCCACGCCACCATCTATGGCGGTGAAGATCTCGACGTGCCGACCTTCATGCGACGCGGCCTGCGGATCGACAGTAACTGACCCCGTCTCACCTGGAGTTTTTGATGCGTTTTGCAGTTGCCTGTGGCGGAACTGGCGGCCATGTCTTTCCCGGTATTGCCACGGCCAGAGAACTCATGCGGCAGGGTCACGACGTTGCCCTGATGCTCTCGGGTCGGGCGGTGGAAACCGCAACAGCTTACGACTGGCAAGGCACCCTGC
>CAZMGQ010000225.1:0-1677 GCA_964565855.1 uncultured Lentisphaerales bacterium
CAGACCCTGATCGTGGACAACACCGCCACCACCATGACAGTTTATGGCGAGGTGGGGGACTTCACTTCGGCGGGCAACAGCTACGAAGTCTGGGATTATCACCTGATGTCGAGTGGCGGTCGCTGGACACCCAACGGCTGGGTGAATGACAAGGGCAGCAGTCCCTGTATCGATACCGGCGATCCCGAGTTCGATTACTCAAACGAACCTGCGCCCAATGGCGGACGTATCAACATGGGCTTTTACGGCAATACCCTGCAGGCATCCAAAAAGCCCAGCATGCCGACACTGATCCTGATCTGGGCCGGTGAACCCGGCGACTCGGGCACTGAGGGAAACGTTTCACTTCCACCGGTGGTCGGGCCGCTGGCTCTGACGCCGATCGGGGGCTTGAACCAGGGGGAGCCGACGATCAACTCCCATCAGGACTCGGTCTCACACTCGTCGATCAAGATGGATTACCGGAGCTATGTCGAGCTGGACAGCTCGGACACCGGGTTGAACCGTATGAGGTATCCGCGCATCAAGAAAATGCACAACGGCAAGTACATTCTCTTCGGTCACAACTACGAAGTCGGAGCCTATATCCGCTATGCCATCGGAGACAGCCTGACCTCCTGGACAGCGCAGGGCGATCTCTTTACCAACTATGCCTTCATCGACAGCAGCGGCCAGCCCAACGAAAAGCGCTTTTCGAACACGGATGCGATTGTACTGTCGGACGGCACAATCCTGGCGGGGGTCTCATATCGGGCTGACGAGAATTACCGGGAGCTGCCGGCGGATGCCGGGATCGGTCTGCGCCGCAGCACCGACCATGGTGTGACCTGGAGCGAGATGACCGAGATCTATCAGGGCGTCAACTGGGAGCCTTACTTTCTGGAGCTGCCTTCCGGCGAAATCCACTGTTACTTCACCGACAGCAGTCGCACGGGGAACGAGAAGTATGATACCGGTATCGGCCTGATTGTCTCGCAAGACGGTGGCCATACCTGGTCGCCACCCTTCGGGGCGGCACCTTACTACGTTTTCCGCATGGCCTGGGAAAAGGATGGCAACACCTACTTCAACCACCAGATGCCGGTCGCCATCAAGCTCAACAACAGCAACCAGTTGGCAATTGTCGGCGAGACCCAGTATCAAGGCGCCTACCACATCTCGTTCGGTTATACCGATGCCAGTGGCCAGTGGGAATATGTCGCGATTGATGAAGAGGCGCCTGCCGACAGCAACAACGTGGTTTTCAGGGGAGCTGCGCCCTACATGGTGCAGTTTCCCTCGGGCGAAACCGTCATGTCCTATAATCAGGCTTCGGTCTTTTACATGAAGATGGGTGATACCGGTGCCCGCAACTTCGGCGACTCTTATGCACCGTTCCCGGGCAAGGGTTACTGGAGCACCCTGCATCTCGAAGATTCACACCAACTGCTGGGTGCCATGCCCAACGAAAGCGCCAACAAGATCATGCTGGCACGCTTTGTTCTGAACCACAGTATCGAATCGGTCGCCCGCAGCGTCACAGTCGATGGCGACAATGCTGAATGGGATGCCACCGACAAGGCACTCTTTGTTGGTGATACCTCGCAGGCGCAGGGCACATTGCGCTGTGCCAACGACAACGAGAATGTCTATTTCCTGGTTGAAGTACTCGATACAAATATTGAGGCAGGAGACTAT
>CAZMGQ010000225.1:1687-4458 GCA_964565855.1 uncultured Lentisphaerales bacterium
GCCGCTACCGGTACACAGGTTTCAAGCGGAGCCCTCCGGATCCGGGTGGCTCACGATGGCCTCAAGAACACCCTGACTTACAACCAGGGCTGGCAACAGGCAGCCGCCTCAGTCACCGTCCAGTCAGCTTATGACGGTACTGTTGCCAACTCTGCCGATACCGATAACGGCTATCTGGTGGAGGTAGCGGTGCCACGCTCGAAGCTGCCAGCTCTGCAGGATGGAAAAGTTCTGGTCAACTTCGCCATCTTCGACAACGAAGGCGGGATGGATGCGATCGTCGATCCGTCTTCGACCAGCACTGCCAAATGGATCCCCGTAACCGGTCTGTGATAGCAGTCCAAACTGCTTAAAGTTTTGCTCGTTCATGCACAAGTCCTTGCAATAGCGGTTCGTGAGGACACTCACCCTCCATAAAATGTCCACCCGACAGTTGAAAAATGGCGCATGTCCAAATCTGTATGACAGACATTCCTGTCTGTCCAGAAACAGACACTGAAACTGCGCTCGGGACAGGCAAGGGGCCTAAACAAAATGGAGGGCGAATGTCCTCATGAGCCGTAAGAGCAAAGGAAAGTGCATGTTTCAGAAAAACAAAGTGGCAACTCTCTCAGAATAGAATGTAGTCGCTTTACTAGCCAAAAGATTAGCTATGAAAAAGAGTCTCCTGTTTCTGGTCGGAATTTCGTGCGGACTGATTTTTTCTCCGCTTTTCCAAGTTACAGCCGCAACAGTGCTGTATGTTGACCCAGGTGCGGGAGGCGCAGGCAACGGCAGTTCGTGGGCCGATGCCTACAACGGGCTGACCGAGGCTCTGACTGCCGCCGAACCCGGTGCAACCCTCCACGTTGCCGCCGGCACCTACAAACCCGGCACTTTGCGCAGCGACAGTTTTGTCCTGCCCGAAGGAGTACAGGTTTACGGCGGCTTCCCGGCTGGCGGCGCGGAATTTGAGGCACGAGATCCGGCACTGTTTCCGACCATCCTGAGTGGCGAGATTCAGGACGACAACGAAGCGCAGAACAACTCTTATCATGTGGTTGTGGCTGCGCCCGGAGCTTTGCTCGACGGCTTTGTGATCCGCGACGGATATGCCGCCGGTGATGCGTTGGATGGCATCGGTGGCGGCCTGCTGGCAGCCGATTACAGCTCCGGCAACTTCACGCTGCAGAACTGCACCTTGCGTGACAACTTCGCCATCTCAGGCGGCGCCATCGGCGTAACCAACGCCGGGGTGACAGTTCAGTCGGGAACCTTCATCGCCAACCAGGCCACCGATGGTGGTGCGATCTATGCCGCGCAGATTCTGCGAGGGGCAAACCAGATCGGGGTGCGGGTTTACGACTCGGTTTTCCGCGACAACAGTGCCGCAAATAACGGCGGTGGATTTTTCGGCAAATCGGTCGAAATCTGTCTGGTGCGCGACACCAAGTTTATTGCCAACCACGCCACAGGCAAAGGTGGCGGCATCTATACCCACGGTTGCCACTGGGTGACCTGCCGGCTGCAACGCAGTCTTTTTGTGCGTAACGTTGCCGGCCAGAGCGGTGGCGGACTGATGCAGGAAAATCCGGGGCTCTCGGTTGAGTCATGCGATTTTCTCGACAATATAGCGGCCCACGGCGGCGGTGCCGTCTCTCATAACGGTTTGCGCAAGCTTTTCAAGGATAGCCGCTTTCTGGGCAACGAGGCTACAACCAAGGCCGGTGGACTCTATGCCAACTGGCGCAGTGTCGAGGCGGTTTCCTGCCTTTTTGCCGGTAATGTGGCCCGGACTGAAGGCGGCGCATTCTCCCAGTATGCCGGACGCACGCCCGATGTCGGCAGCCTGATGACCAACTGTGTCTATGTCGGCAACCGGGCCGCCAGCGGAGGGGCGATCTCCGTTTACAGTGCTGCTTATACGGTGACAAACTTCAATGCGGTCATCTGGGACAACGATCCTGATCCCCTCAAGAGCGGACTTTCCGGCGATACCAACTATGTCGCCAACTCGATTGTTTCCGGCGGCTGGCTCAATGGATCGGGCAACATTGCCGGTCCGCCGCAGTTTGCCACTCTGGCTGGCGGGACATGGTCAGTTGACGGCAGTTATGACTCTGCCACAGGTCAGACAACTTACGCTGTACCAGGAGCCGACTGGCAACCCGGCAGTCTGGCCGGATATGTTCTCCATCCCTCACTATCCCAGTCCAAACGCTATCTCGTAGTCGCCAATACCACCGATTCTCTCACCGTCTGGGGCGATGCAACCCTTGCGGGTGGAGAAAATGACAGCTTTCAGGTGATGAATTACGGCTTTGAGGACGCAGGCTGGCAGCCGGGGCAGTTTGAGGTCACCTTTACGGTCCAGAAGCTCAAGGATACCAGCACCCCGCAGGCAACCAAACTCAAATTCTCCTACCATCTGCCGGTTGATCTCGGTGCCGATGGTACCGCACGGGTCGCCTTGCGCAACATGGACACAGGCAACAGTGTCGAACAGGTATTGTCGGCACCCATGGTCGAGATGGGTACCTATGAGCTGGAGGCGATCTGGCTCTCATCGGATGGCGGCCTCGAAAACGGCTGGTACTATCCCGAGATCACCCTCTACAACGCCGCCGATGAAGCCATAGCGACCTTTGTGCCGGATCCCTCCGAGCTCGAACAGTGGTCGCAGGACGGTACCGGTCTTGAGATCATTACCCAGGCTGCAGCCGAGGCCATGGCCGACGACATACGCAACTGGTTGACCGAGCTTGAGGGACTCGAAGCCGACGCCATCGCGG
>CAZMGQ010000226.1:0-4449 GCA_964565855.1 uncultured Lentisphaerales bacterium
GGGCTCCGCTCATCGCCCTCGACAGCACGACCGCCTTCGACGGCCGCTATTCGCCGCGTCAGGAGGTCATCGAAGGCACCGCTACTCCACCGGCGACTTTCGCGATTCCTCTCGAAGAAGGTGCCGAATACACCTTGTCGTTCTATGCCAGGACCGATAGTCCGGACACGGCCAGGTTCTCGGTCGGGGGCATGACCGACGTGTGGGACGTATTCCTCAAGCCCATGCGCTATCGTCTCGGCACGGACTGGCAACGCTATACCTACACCTTCACCGCCCCGAAAAAGATGGTCCAACTCTTCCTCGGGTGTGCCCGTGGTGCGCCGCCCTGCCAGGTCTGGATCGATGCCGTACAGTTGGAGAAGGGTGCTCAAGCGACGGAGTTCACCCGGCTGCCTGCTTCGACATTCATCAAGTCCAACTCTCGCGACAATCTTTCCGAGCCCGGAACCCCGGCCGGCATCCGGGTGTTGGTCAACGCTCCCCGGCCCATCAAAGGGATGTTGCAGTACGCGGTTCGCAATTTCTTCGACAACGTCGTCATATCCAATACCGTTCCCTTCGAGGTCAGGGAAGCGGATGTGCCTGTGGAGTTCCCGATTCCCGCCTGCGACACACTGCCATCCGGCTCATACGTCGTGGAGACGCAGATTGAACTCAACGACGGATTCAGGCATGCTGCCCGTCACCGTTTCGCCCGCATGAAGCATCTCGATGGTTCCCATAAAAACCGGCAGCAGTTCTCCGCTGCGGGAGTTCATGCGCTGGGTGGTGACTGGGAAACGGTGATCAAGCTGTACAAGCGCATGGGCGTCGGCTCCACCTGCATATTC
Source organism: uncultured Lentisphaerales bacterium (assembly GCA_964565855.1). Classification (GTDB taxonomy): domain Bacteria; phylum Verrucomicrobiota; class Kiritimatiellia; order RFP12; family JAZUKQ01; genus CAZMGQ01. Next base: position 834 of record CAZMGQ010000226.1, read on the forward strand.
CAGACGCCTCCGAAACAATATCAGGAATTGTTGCGAAAACACGGCATCGAATATTATACGGAACTCTTCCGGCATAGCGGCTGGCCGGCGACGATTGACGGCCTACCCTACAACCTTAAATCGACGACTAACCGCGGACAAACCAACGGTGTCGCCTTCATCTCAGATGATGCCATCCCTCTGCTGATTGAGCACGCGCTTGAAACCATCGCCATGAATCCGGACTGCAAGGCCTACAAGACAATCAATGAGCCCTTCACCCATACGGAAGCGGAAATCGCCCGCACGGTCGAAATCCTGACAGCCGTTCGAACAGCCATTAAAAAGGTCCATCCCGACATCCAGATCATGACGCCGGACTGCGCCAACATCGACCACGCTATGTCCTATCTGGAAACCTTCTTCAAACACGGTGGAGCTGAAGCGTGCGATATCGTGGCACTCCACCTCTACCGCGGCCATCCCGACGGCCTCGACGCAGACCTGACGAAAATCACAGGGCTGACGGACCGTTACAAGCCCGGCGCGGAAATCTGGTCGACCGAAGGCGGCTATTTCAATACCTACATCATTCCCGACATCGGCTTCCCGGTCGTGTCGCACGGCGGCGACCACTACCGGACCGGCAACATGTCCTACGACATTGGACTCGGCGAGAAAATCGCTACAGCCTATCAGACACGTTACCGCATTCAGGCACTCAAGCACGTTGATCGCCTCAAAGTCGATCAAGACTGGAATCTGATCACCAACTGGCGGACCTATTTCGGGCTCGATGCAATCCCCCAGGCCACCGTGTTCTCGGTAAGCACCCTGGCCCAATTGCTCGGCAATGCCGATTTTGTCGCCGACCTGAAGCTCCCCAGAGACATTCGCGGCTACCTCTTCCGTGACGAGCAGAATCGTCCTGTGGCTGCACTCTGGTTCACCCATAGGGACAACCTCTACAAGGACCTGCCTCCCGCGCTCATGGCGGCGGACGGTCTCGGCGACTACGAGGCGTTCGACATGATGGCAGCTCCCCTTGCCGCCGCTGAAGGAAAGTTGGAAGTCCCGGGATATCCCATATTCATCCGCGGTCGGGCCGACCAGGTCGAGGCTTTGAAGGCAGCCATCGAAGCGGCCGATATCTCCCTGCCGGAATTCGGTGACCCTCTCGGATTTTCGTTCGCCCTCAAAACCGATGGTTCCTTCGTCTCCAAGTTCGCCAACCGCTTCAACCGGCCCTTGGAAGGATCACTGGTCTGCACGAGTGCGGGCAAAACGCTTTTGGAGCAGTCGCTTGAACTGGAGCCGTATGAGGTCTTCGAGTCACCGTTTGCCTTCCCCGCAGCGACTGGCTCCGCTGCCGCAATCCCGTTCAACGCCACCTTCACACCCGATCGTGGCTCACCCCTGTTCAAAAGCCTCAAGCTCCAATACGTCACTGTGCAGCGTGTAGATAAAACCGCCTTCGCGATCGATGGCGACCCGACAAAGTGGGCTTCGATTCCCGGCATCAAGCTGGACAATGTCCGCCGCTCGAACCCCGCTGCCGACGTGGACGGAGACTTCCTGCCGGAAACAAAATGGGCCTGGAACGAGGAGACGCTCTATCTGGCAGTCTTCGTGAAAGACAATGATTTCTCCCCCTCCAAAACGATCTAGTTCCCGGACATGGGAGATTCCGTCACGCTTTACTTCGATTCCTACGCCGACAAGATGAGTGGCGCGGCAAGCGGAGAGAGCGGCACGAACGAAGACGACCACGACTACCTGCTGTGGTTCAGGGAGGACGGCAAGGTCGATATGATCCGCCGCCGTTGCGCACACTGGCAGTTGTCGTTCTCCAAGCCCGGAGTCGTCGCCGGCCTCAAGAGCCACTATGCTAAAACAGCGGATGGCTACTGGATGGAACTGGCGATCCCCATGGTGGAGATCAAACCGATCGAACTCGAGGATGGCGGCTGCTTCGGCATGAATGTGGTTGTCAAAGACTATGACGAAGGCAAGTCGGTCGGAACGGCCTATTATGGCGAGGGCGAGGTTCCGGTGAGCTGGCGCTCGCCGCAGGACTATGTCTTCATGTTCCTCGAGTGAGTCAATGATTTCATAAACACATCCATCGCTTTGCGCCGGTCAAAGCACGAACGTTGCGCCTGCGGATTCCCGAATGCAAGGCCATTCCACATATCCGGATCTTTTCTGTCGGCCTTGGGGAATAGAGCGCAAACATACCGCTGCGGGAGCTAGAGCCAAAGCTGTGTAATATTTTGCTCTCCTATGCCAAGTCCTTGTAATTGCGGTTCGTCCGCCTACGCCAAGGCTACGTCGCGACAAGCGAGGATGCTCACTCTCCAAAAAATGTTCACCCGATTGTTGAAAAATGGGTGTGCCCAAATCTGTATGACAGACATTCCTGTCTGTCCAGAAACGGATACTGAAACTGTACTCGGGACAGGCGAGGGGACAAAACTAAAATGGAGGGCGATGTCCCCATGATCCGCCAGTGCAAAGGAAAGTGCATATTTTAGAAAGACCAGGGCGGCAAATTTCACAAAATACAAAACAGGGGCTAGATCAACTGAGTTTCACAAAAGAAAGAAACATGGTATGATAGCGGCCAGTCGCCCTGTGAGTTTATGATCCTTGAGGCGGAGGCACGTCATGAAACTTTCTGAGCATGAAAAAAAGATCCTGGAGCAGCTTGTTGCCAAGCTCTATTCTGATTTTAAAGCAGAGAAAGTGATACTATATGGTTCTGCTGCTCGTGGGAACATGACGGAAGAGTCCGATATTGATCTCCTGGTGGTTCTTCCCGACTCCAACTGGCAGATTGAAAAAAGCATCAGTCACCTGTGTTTTGATGCTCAACTGGAATGTGGGCGAGTTTTTGCAACAATCTGTATAACGCAACAAGAAATGGAACGAAGCCGATTCGCTTCCACATTATTTGCTCACAACCTGGCCGAGGAAGGGAGTGTACTGTGACTGAGGGCGTAAACTCGAATTGAATAGCATGGAATGAAAGGCTGATATTGCACCGCCCTCACACTCTCAATCAAAGAGTTCAATGATATGTCGGACAAACCTTTGAGCAAACGCCTGTTTGAGTCAGAAGTACCGGCACTGGCGTTTGGAGTCGCGTGCTATAAAGTTGTCAATTTTGCTTTCGTCGCACTGAGCTTTGCTCTGCTGCAGTCAGATTCTGTTTCACTGCACCATTTGGTCTGGTACACTTACAAGCGATTAGTCCTGCTTTCGCTGTTGATTGCCCTGCCGGCCTTCTGGGGATTACGAAAGTTTTTTCGCCAGAAACCTTTGCCTGTCGCAGTCGGTATCATTTTGTTGCTGATCGCACTGGGCTTCAATATTGAAAAGCGGGGAGGTATTACGTTTGAACTCGCTCCCGGCCCTGACTGGCCTGAAAATGAGCAAGAAGACTTTGACACCTAACTCGAACAGGAGAAATAAAATGAGACGAGTGTTTTGTTTGGCAGCGATCATGTTGCTGTGTGCCGGTAAACTTTGCGCACAGGACGATGAAGCTATGAAGCTGCAGATGAGGGAGACAGCGCGTATGGGTCATCGTAGAGCCGAGATAACGCTGAGGCTGATCGAGTACGACCCCGCTCTT
>CAZMGQ010000227.1:0-4435 GCA_964565855.1 uncultured Lentisphaerales bacterium
CATGAAAGTACACTCGGTCTTAAACTGAATTTACAGACAATATGTTACACCCCCTCTGGAAGCTGGCCGGGATGTTGTTTTAATGCTGTTGGTAATCGGAGATGCTCAAAGTATTGATCAAAGCTTGAACTTTCGGGTGACGGCCAAAGCTACTGCTATTGAGCTGAGAAAAATAGATACGGCTACGCGATCGATGTCGAAAATGCAATACCCATTAAAACAGAGCATAATCATGTTTATCATCTTTATGAAGTTGGCCGATTTACGCCAATAAGGTCCAGCAAGACCAAATTAACGGTGTTTTCAATAAAGGCGCACAATCTCCCCCCCCCGAAGCAATATGTTACATCGGGTTTTTCAGCCCAAAGACAGAAACAACAACTAGCCTTCTGCGAAGATACGTGATGTCAACCGGGATGAGGATTGAGAAAGCCATGAACTTAAAAAACAGCAACAGGCGGATTTGGTTTGCACTCTTTCCCCGGACGGTTTGCATTCTGAAGGCATTTTTTCCCGCACTGGTGGCGCGTCTGGTAATGTTTTTTGGCGACATGCGCAGTGCGAGAGATGCGATCAGGATTGGGGTTGCCCTGATTCCTCTCCAGCAATGGTTGTCCGTGCTTGTCCTTGCCCTGGTTGTACGTAACATCCGTGGTGTCACGGAGTCGGGTCAAAGAAGGGCGCTTTTTTTGCCTATGATGCTTCTTTGGGTGCCACTTGTGATTGCGACTTTAATAGTGCTTCACGAATGGCTTGTACAGTATCCGGCACTGATCCGAGTGATTGGTATTGGCGGTCCATCGGGCACCGAACTCCTGGCTCCTCTGTCGAAACCGTGAGGATGCAGACTGCGGAAGATTCGCCTCCCCATTGCGCCACTCCGTGTGATTGCGGCTCGCGAGGACGCTCGCCCTCCAACTGGTGCAAATGAGCGTTGTGGCAGAGTCTGGACTCTGCCACACTCTGTAATCTGGCAATTGGTTTGCAAGATTACGGCTCGGTACAGCCTGCCCGCCAGAAAAACCGTATGGGATGGTGAAAAAATGGAGGACGAGTGTCCTCACGAGCCGCCAGAAAATGGCAAATATGGACACCGAGATTTTCCTTGTCGAGAGGGAACAAAACATAGTATTCTTTCCCTGTGAACAAGGAAACTATCAAATACATCCTGATGCAGTTTCATGAGCGCAAGCTTCCCGAAACCATGCCCAGAAGCCTGCAGTTGCCACTTGGCTCGCGCAAAGTGGTCACTCTAATCGGCATCCGGCGTGTCGGCAAAACTTTCCTGCTCTTCGACACAATGCGACGCTTGCTGTCACAGGGCGTTGACAAGCGTCAAATACTCTACCTGAACTTCGAGGATGACCGTCTGTTACCGTTTGAGGTCAGTGACTTTGATCTCATACTGCGTGCTCACGATGAACTTTTCCCCTCTTTTATCAAAAAAAAGAAATACCTTTTCTTTGATGAGGTGCAGAATGCCCCGTCATGGGAAACATACATCAGGCGTCTGCATGATACCGAGAATGCCGATATTTTTGTTACCGGCTATTCTTCACAACTCCTTTCGCGTGAGCTGGCGACAGGGTTGCGTGGGCGTAGTATCTCTTACGAGGTTTTCCCGCTCTCTTTTGCCGAATTTCTAGATTTTCGCACCATCAAGTATGTTCCATATTCGGCAAAATCGGAAAGCCTGGTAACTGCGGCCTTTGAAGAGTACCTTGAGCTGGGAGGACTCCCTGAAGTGGTGCTTGCAGAACCGTTTTTACGTCATCGGATTCTGAAGGAATATGTTGATCTGATTTTTTATCGTGACCTGATTGAGCGTTACAACCTCAGCAACACACAATTGATGCGCCAGCTCTTGCGTTACTGTCTGAGCAACACTGCCACACTCTTCAACACCAACAAGCTCTATCATGACTTTCGTTCTCAGGGATTCGCACTCTCAAAAGATACGCTTTATAAATATCTGGGGCACCTCCAGGAGTCTTTCATGCTTTTTCTGCTTCCGATAGCAGATCGATCGTTAAGGCGCCAAGCCATAAACCCAAAAAAGCTTCATATCATCGACTGGTCTTTGGCTTACCCCTTTAAAACTAAACCAGATGCAAATTTGGGTCACAGGCTTGAGACGGCGTTGTATCTGCACTGGCGGCGCCAGCGTGAGGATCTGGGCTATCTGCACGGCGATCGTGAGGTCGATTTGGTCTTGAGCTCGGAGGTACCAGAGTTACTTTTGAACTCTTGCTTCTCTCTGACATCAGAGGCTACTTGGGAGCGTGAAATTGCTGCCTTGCAATCTGGTGCCAGGAAATTCCCAGAGGCAGAATGCCTGCTTGTGGCGCACAACACGGCTCGGCGCAGACCTCCGGCAAATATTAAGCTGATCGAAGCCTGGCGCTACCTCTTGGCTCGATGATGAACTTCAACCCAGTTCCGGCCCGGCAACGGCAAAGAGAGTGGCCGATAGGTGTGGGCCGAGCTGCTCGGTGAGGAATTTACTGCATCCTGCAGGGCTGCCTGTTACAGTGAATCAACATGCATCTGAGCCCTCACAGCCAAAAAGAAATGGTCCTGCCCCCGTCATGGGCGACCGTCTGGAGCCGTCACTGTCGCAAACACAGAAGTTTGCGCCCGGTAAGGAAGAGGCTCGTGCAGCTTTGGGGCTGTGTCCTGCTATGTGGGCTGCTGATGCCCACTCCGCTGCGGGCGGAAGAGGATGTGGAAGCAGTAAAGACCGGCAACGGCGCCCTGAACTGGGCTTTTGAGACGCTCTTTACCCCCACCCAGGCCATGATCTCCTCCAACTTCGTCGCTTTTGTCGATGGTTGTGACCGCATGTTCGGCGACGACCGCCTGATTGAGGAAACGGCTGTTTCGCGACTGATTATCGGGGCGGGAGTCCAGACCTCACGTTTTGAAGGACAGAGATTCGCAACCCGGATGCGGGCCAGTCTGGCGCTGCCACGTACCAGAAAACGGGTGGCCTTCTACTGGGATCAGACAGCCGAAGGTGACGACATTGCCGATCGGCGTGGGGTCCTCGAAGCGCACGAAAAAAGCCGCCCCGATGCGGAGCTGCGGGTGCAGCTGATGGACCCCGACCGTTTCTGGCTGACCGCCGGTGGCGGTGTCAGGCTCGGATCGGGCTCGCAGCCGTACCTGCGTTTGCGGGGCAGCCGCAGCTTCAGGCTGGGCGATGAGTCCAGTTTCTACATCGCCCAGACTGCTCGTTACTTCAGTCGGGACCGGGTCAAGACCACGTCTGAGATGCGTCTGACCTGGGTCGTTGCGAACGGCTGGCTGATGCGTATCAGGCCCGCGATCGACTGGCGCGAAAAGAAGCCCGGCTTTGAGCCCTCGCTGACTCTTTCGGCCTGGCACGGGCTGTCGCGGCAACGGGCACTGCGCCTTGATGTAGGAGGCAACTGGCCGGCCACGCCCCACTGTCGCGAGAGCCGCTACTATGTTCAGACGACGTTGCGGCGGGAGCTGCGGCACGACTGGCTGCTGGGAGAACTGCGGGCGGGTGTGGGCTTTCCGGAGAAAGAATCCTTCCGCCCTGACCCCTACATCGGCATCATGTTCGAGTTCATGTTCGGCAACCTCAAATGAGATTTGACTTCAGCGGCAGCTTTGCCGTATATTGGAAACCGCTTTTGAGCCAACATAGCTCAGCTGGTAGAGCAGCGCATTCGTAATGCGCAGGTCGTCGGTTCGATCCCGTCTGTTGGCTCCATTTTATCATCATTGTGGACATCGGCGGCGTCGGCTGTCCCGGGGCGGTGGCGCGCAACATTCCCACACAACCAGTCCCATGAGTATAAGAGTTCTCAACCGCTTCCCCTGTGCCAATGTCCGTGTGTTGCAGGTAAACAGCGAAGGCGAGGAGCCGGAAATCTCCTTTGCGGCCGATACGCACGGCGGCCCTGAGTCGATGTGGTTCTACTTCAAGGTGGATGACCCGGCTCCAGCGCAGCCACCTCCCGCCAATCTGACTCTGACCCTGCACTTTTTCAACAATATGCTGGGTGGCTGGAATCCCGAAACGCTCCGGCCCGTAATGCGCGAAAAAGACAAACAGTGGTTCCGTCTCAGAGCACCGGTTGTCAACCGTCAGGCTGACGGCCAGGAGACCCTTTCCTGGACAATCCCCTACCCTGCGAGCGTCACCGAGGTCGCCCTCTGTTATCCCTACTATCAGCGGGAACTCTCCCGGACTCTGGACGCCGGTCGCGGCTATTGGCAGGAAGACCACATCGGCCTGACGCAGGGCGGACGCCTGATGCCGCGTCTGCGCAACGGGATCGAAGAGGGTTGCGAGGCCTGTCCCAATCCGCGTGGTCTCTATCTGCTGGCGCGCCAACATGCCGGCGAAACCCCGGGCGCCTGGGTGCTGGACGGCATGTTGACGGCCTTTGCACGGGCCAGG
>CAZMGQ010000228.1:0-4425 GCA_964565855.1 uncultured Lentisphaerales bacterium
ATCGAACCTGCGCTCGATCACGAGCTGCTGCAAGCAATCCGGCTCAGCCAGAGCCTTAAATATCTTTCCCGGCCGGCGCGCGTTTTTCCGGGCATGCATCGCCCCGAAGCACTTTCCTCCATTCTGCACTGCGCGATGTATAAAGCTTTGCTTGGCCTGGTTGACGTGCGTGATGTCGAGCGTGCATTTATGTCGCTGCCGGCACATATGAGGTCCGGCGGGACAACGATACCATGATTGATCTGGCGGCTCCGATTGAGATCATCGGCCAGACGGGAAAACCCGAAGATGTAGTCGTCAAAAACACCCAGACCATATATGGCGTGACGGAAAATCACGTTGCCCGGCTCAACCACGCCGATGCCATTATCCGCAATATGACACTGACTGGCGGCCGCACCCGCAATCAGAGAGGTGGCAATGTCAGGATTTACGCTGCTGGCGGCTCTCTGGTCAACTGCATCATCACTGATGGTCTTATTGAGAGTGGTTATTATGGATCAGGCTCCGCCATTCACAGTGACGCGACTGCCAATGTACTGATCTCGCACTGTGTCATCACCAACAACGCCATGCTGGTCTCCGCTGGCGGAGGCACCGATTCGAGCGCTGTCTTCTTCTCCGGCGGCACCATGATCAACTGCCTGATTGCCAACAATACCGACAGTCTGAGTGCCCACACGCGCAACACAGCCGGTGGGGTTTACCTCAAGGGCGGGACAATGATCAACTGTACCGTCTATGGCAACCACAGCTCTTCCACTAGCGCAACAGGCTCGGCCGGCGGCGTGCTGATGGCCGGCGGTACATTGCTGAACTGTGCCATCGCAGGCAATACGCGTCGTGGCGGAGACGGCGAAGACCCGATCCTTGCCAGCTCAATCGCCTTTGTTTCATCCGGTTCTCCCGCCAACATCAGCAAGAGCGTCTCTGATACTGGCGATGGCGTGGCAGGCGAGTGGGTGGTTGTTCCTACACTCGACGGTCTCTTCCACAATCCCGATGAGGGCAACTTCATGCCGGGACGTGCCTCAGCCCTGCTCGATGCCGGCACCGCTTATCCGGGAGCTGCCAGCGATACCGACCTCGCCGGCAACGACCGCATCATCGGTTCGGCGATCGATATCGGCTGCTACGAACAGACGGGCGACCTGCCGAGTGCCATGTATGTCTCGGGTTACCCAGATGAATATGGCACCCCCAATCCAGCTTATGGCAAGATCGAGGACGGCAGCGCCAACACCACCTATACCATGGACGCCCTCACGATTTCCGACGACGAACTCTCCAAGTACCACTGTGTCGGCTACATAATCTATACCAACGACGCCCAGGCCGCCTGGCACGAGGAGCTGAGCGGGGAAGGCCTCTCGGTCCAATACGCCACACAGTTAGGCCGCGACTCCAAGCTGGAGTGGCAGTTTGCACGCGAATTCTATGTCGAAACGTCCGGTCTCAATGTCTTCGGCTCGGTCAGCGGCAGCGACTGGTACGACGAAGGCGACGAGGTGACGGCCGTGGCTACGCCCGATGAAGGGTTCGAAGTTTCCGCCTGGATCGTCAACGGCGTCCTTCAGCCTGATGCCAGCGGCTCCACCTTCAAGTGGACGGTTGCCGAGCCGACCACGATTGTAGCCAACTTCGTGCCGGCCGGTTCGGCAGGCAATATCCAGTACGTCGCTGAAACCGGAGACGATTCTGCCTCCGGTTACCTCGTCGATGACCCCAAGAAAACCATCCATGCCGCCGTGGCCGAACTGGCTCTGACTGTCGGTTCGGGCACCGTCTATGTGGCTCCGGGGGTCTATCCGCTGGAAAGAAATAACGCTGTCTATATCACCAACGCCATCTCCGTTATCGGCAGCAGCGGCATCCCGTCCGATGTGGTCGTCTCCAACAAGTACTCTGCCAGTTACACCGATAAGAACAACATTTTCTATATTGATCACAAGGATGCCCTGGTGGCTTCCCTGACCATGACTCACGGACAGCTCAATCAGGCTCAGAATCAGTCCGGCGGTTACAACGTCTATGTCGGTGCCGATGGCGGTACAGTTTCGAACTGTGTCATTCAGTCCGGCGGCAGCATCCACCCCCACAACTCCGGTGCCGTTTACCTGCGGGGCACGGATGCCCTGCTGATCCACAGCATCGTCAGAAACTGCTGGAACAGCACAGCCGAGACTGTCGGTTGGCCGGGCCAGAACGGCATCGCCATCACCATGACGGCCGGACGTGTCGAGAGCTGCCTTGTCGATGGAAACCGTGTTACTTCGGCAACCTACGCCACCGAGCCCAAGAGCAGCATCATCTATGCTACCGGCGGCACGATTGTTAACACCACCCTCGTCAACAATGAGGCCCGTCGCAGCGGTGCCTTCTCCGTTTCCGGCACGGCCGAGGTCATCAACTGCGCCGTGATCGGCAACAAAAACATCAACGAAGAAGACCCCATGGTCTCTGATGTCTGGATCGGTCAGGCCGAAAACTTTGTCGCCTGTCTCAGCGACTCAGCCGAGCCGATCAACGAAAGCTGTTTCACAACCGACTTGCCGCTCAACCAGATCTTCCGCGAGCGACAGGGGGCTGCGTATTTCCCCGCACCGGGATCACCCCTGATCAACCAGGGCATCAACTGGGACGGTGCCGAGCAGGCGACCGACCTCGCCGGCAATCCGCGCCGCATCGGCACTCGTGTCGATATCGGCTGCTACGAGAGTCCGGCCGAAAGCTTCCTCATTATCATCCGCTGATCTCTGCCGCCCGCCTTCGCCAGGGCTACGGCGCGACATCATAGATCCCGCCGGGGGTCGCAACCGCATGCAGCGGCACATCGTGCGCCATCTGTGGCACACGCCAGACAAGCTGCCACTCGTAGCCCAAGGCCATGAAAAACGCGCCGGGGCGGCAGCGTGTCAACAAACCGTCGTAATGTCCGGCACCGAATCCGAGCCGACCTCCACTCTCGTCAAAGACCAGCCCAGGCACCAGCACCAGATCGATCTGACCGAAGGCCACCCAGTCGCGATCGCGCGGCTCACGCACCCGCAACGGACCCGGCACCATGGCCATTCCCGGCCGCCAGCGACAGAATCCGTAACGCTTTGTAATCCGGCTCCAGGTCGGCACCAGCACTTGTTTGCCGGACTCGTGGCAGAGTCTCAACACTGCCTCCGTCCCCAGTTCGCCCGGCATGGAGATATAGCCGGCGATAGTCCGGGCAGCCAGAAAAGCGGGATGCTGCGCCAGATGCTGCGCCAGCAGTTCACCCGCCGCTGTGGCAGTGTCTGGACTCTGCCGCCCGCGTCGCCGCAACGCCCAGCGTCGCAGTATCTGTTTCTCGGCCCACAGGCCCATCAGATTCCGTGCCACAGGGCGGCTCCCTACCAGCGGATCAGGAGCCCGGCCTGCAGCGTCAGGCCGGAGAGATCGGTGTCGATCTTGCTGTGCCAGTGTTCGAGATGTTCGCCCCGTACCAGACGTGGCTTCAGGATCAGGTACTTGGCTTCGGCGAAAAGACGCACCAGGGGTGTCCCGGTTTCCGCGCCGATCAACAGGTAGCCGCCGGGCGTGTCTTCGATATCGGATCGACGCACAGCACCGTCGGCCATAGTCATGTCAAAGCTCGGCATCACATAGTATCCGGCACCGGCACCGCCATGCAGGCTGATCAGCCCCAGCGGCAGACGACCGATGACTCCGACTTCGCCCGAGAACATCTTAAAATCGTCGAGATGCAGGTTCTTGTCGCTGAAGTCCCAGTAATAGTTGCCGCGCAGTTCGAGACCGACCGGCCCCAGCAGCGTGGCTTCTATCTTGGCACCCATCGTCTTGGCATTGCCAAAGTCGGATGTCGAAGTGCGGCCCATGTAAACGCCGACCGCTCCGGCATGACTATGACTTGCGAAAACTGCGAGCAGAATGAATACGACAAATTTCTTCATCAATTTTTCTCCGGCAGATGTTCAGGCGTTGGCCTGTTTGGCTACATGACGCATCAGGCCGCCATCCAGCAGAATGGTCTTCTGCCGTTCGCTGAGGTCGGTGTTGACGCTGAAGGTCGTGCCCTTGGTGAGGTTGCGCACAGTCGCACGTCCGTCTCCCGCCACAGCCGCCGCCAGCCCCTCGATCACGATCTCGTCGGTGGCATCGAGTTTGTCATAGTCGGCCGGATCGTCGAAGAGGAAAGGTACGATGGCGAAGTTGACCAGGTTGGCATAGTGGATACGCTCAATATTCTTGGCGATCACGGCCCGTACACCGAGATACATCGGACAGAGTGCCGCATGTTCACGGCTGGATCCCTGGCCGTAGCTTTCGCCGGCCACAATCACGTTGGCCAGCCCGGCATCGCGGTTGGCCGCCGCCTTGGTGGCAAACTGGGGATCGACCCCCTCGAAAACAAACTCCGAATAGGCCGGTACG
>CAZMGQ010000229.1:0-2225 GCA_964565855.1 uncultured Lentisphaerales bacterium
CAGAATATGGGCATGATATTCACCTTCACAGCGGCAGGTAAGTTTGCCGGTCTGTGATCTGAGCACCTCTCACTTTAAAGCCACCTATGGAGCTGGTAATGAACTACTGGGAAAATCCCGCTAATTTTGGAAAAAATCGCCTCTCGGCCCGTGCCTGGTTCACCCCCTGGCCGGACCTGACCTCAGCCCGCACAGCCTCGTCCACTTACGCCTCTCCCAGCGTACAGTCGCTTAATGGTCTCTGGAAATTTCACTACGATGCCTCGCCGCTTCTGGCTCCGGAGGGTTTTGAAGCCCCTGCTTTCGACGATGCCGCCTGGGACGAACTGCAGGTGCCCTCCTGCTGGCAGATGCATGGCTATGGCAAACCCAAATATACCAACATCCCCTACCCCTTCCCGCTAGACCCGCCCTTTGTGCCCAGCGAAAACCCCACCGGCAGCTACCGCCGCACCTTTACCCTGCCGGCCGATTGGAACGGCCAGCAGATTCGGCTGCGTTTCGACGGTGTGGATTCCTTTTTTGTAGCCTATGTCAACGGTCGCGAAGTCGGCCAGGGCATGGGCAGCCGCCTGCCTCACGAGTTCGATATCACTGACTTAGTTAATAAGGAAGGCGAAAACACACTGGCCGTACGTGTACTGCAGTGGTCGGCCGGCACCTATCTCGAAGATCAGGACATGTGGTGGCTCTCGGGCATCTTCCGCGATGTCAGCCTCGTCGCATTGCCGCAGGTCCAGATCACCGACGTCAATGTCGATACCTCGCTGGATGCTACCTATACCGACGCCAGCGTCTCCGTTCACTGTTCCCTGGCCAACCTTTCAGCGGCCGCAGCGTCAGATCTGCAGGTCGAAGCCCTGCTGCTCGATCCCGATGGTCTGCCGGTCTGGGATGGTCCCCTGACAGCAGCGATCAATCTCAGTGCCGGCTCCGAAGGAACTGTCACCCTCACCGGCGAGGTCAAGGCGGCACGTAAATGGTCATCCGAAGACCCGGCCCTCTACAGCCTCTTCGTCAGCCTCAAAGACAGCCGGGGCAGCGAGCTGATGGCCATACCGCTTGAAATCGGCATCCGGCAGGTCGAACTCCGCGACTCGATGATTCTCATCAACGGTGTCAAAGCGATGTTCAAGGGTGTCAACCGTCACGAACATCATCCTAAGCTCGGACGTAGCGTCCCACTGGATACGATGATCGAAGACATCCTCCTGATGAAGCGCCACAATATCAACGCTGTCCGTACGGCCCACTATCCGGACGATCCTCGCTGGTATGACCTCTGCAATCGCTACGGCCTCTATGTGATCGACGAGTGTGACATCGAAACACACGGGTTCCAGCGCTCCAAAATTGAAGCCTGGGATATGAACCCGCTCGCTGATGAACGCTTCAAGGATGCCTGTGTTGATCGTATGGTCCGCATGATCAAGCGCGAATACAACCAGCCCTGCGTCATCATGTGGTCGCTCGGCAACGAGTCCGGCATCGGTGCCAATCACCATGCCATGGCCGCCGCCACCCGTGAACTCGACACCTCACGCCCGATCCACTACGAGGGCGACTGGCACCTCGAAGTCGCCGACCTCTACAGCCGCATGTATGCCCCGATTGACGAGTGTATCCGTATCGGCGAAGGCAAAGAGGCTGTCTCCAACGGCGAACTACCCCCCGAAAAGTATGCCCCCCTGCCCTTTATCCAGTGCGAATATGCCCACGCCATGGGCAACGGCCCCGGCAGTCTCAAGGATTACTGGGACGTTTTCTACCGCTATCCGCGTATCTGCGGCGCCTTTGTCTGGGAGTGGATCGACCATGGCATCGCCAGCCGTACGGACGACGGACAGGAGTTTTACGGCTACGGGGGCGACTTCGGCGAAAAATTGCACGATGGAAACTTTATCATTGATGGCCTGATCTTCCCCGATCGTACGCCATCACCTGCCATGGATGAACTGAAAAAAGTCATCGAGCCGGTCATCATCACTCGCTCCAGCGACAGCCCGCTGACTCTGGAGCTGGAAAACCGCTTCATGTTCACCAACCTGAACGAGATGCAGGCCAGTTGGAAGCTTGTTGCGGATGGCCAGTTTGTCCGTTCCGGCAAAATCAACCTGCCCGATGTTGCTGCGGGCACCAGCGGTACACTTGAGCTGCCGCCCTTCGCACTGCCGGAGGATGGTTGCGAATACTGGCTCGAAGTCGCCTGCTCCCTCGCCAGCGAT
>CAZMGQ010000229.1:2235-4397 GCA_964565855.1 uncultured Lentisphaerales bacterium
AGCAGGGACATGAACTGGCCTGGGGTCAGTTCAAACTGCGTGATGCTCAGCCGGTAGCTCCTGCTCCGGCCATATCCGTCGCCGCACCCCTCTCAGTTGACGATCGAGTCTCCTCCGTCACCGTACAGGGAGCCGATTTCCAGCTCACGCTCGACAAGACTACCGGTAACATCACCACCTGGAAGCACAGCGACGGCTCGCTGATCCAGCGTGGACCGCGTCTCAACTTCTGGCGTGCCCCGACCGACAACGACGGTGGCAATCGTGGCGTCGGTGCACAGCTCGAATGGCGTGCCCACGGGCTGCACAACCTCCAGCAGCGTGTAGCCGGAGTCAAGGTCAACCAATCCGGCGATTCTGTCTGCGATATCACAGTCGACAGCTATGTCGGCGGCCCGATGCACAAGTTCGGCATTGAAGCCAGCTACCACTACCGTATCAATGCCGACGGCAGCATCGGCCTCACCGTAGAGGGATCGCCCAGAGGAAAATGGGAATGTACCTGGCCCCGTATCGGACTCCAGCTCCAGCTCCCGGCTGCCAGCGAAAACGTCCAGTGGTACGGCCTTGGTCCCGGCGAAGCCTACAGCGACAGCAAAACAGCCCAGCGTGTCGGTCTCTGGCAGAACGATGTCGATGGACTGATGACCAATTACATTTTCCCGCAGGAAAACGGCAACCGCACCGATGTCCGCTGGGTCAGCCTGACAGACGATCATGGCCGGGGTCTGCTGGCGATCGCCAAGCCGGGCTTCGACTTCAGTGCCCACTGGTACGATGCAAGCGACCTCGAAAAGGCCCTGCACATCTACCAGCTCGTCAAGCGCGACTATATCACGCTCAACCTCGACCTGGCCCAGGGCGGCCTCGGCAGCGCAAGTTGCGGCCCCGGCCCCCTGCCCCGGTACCTGCTCAAGCCACAGGATTTCCGATTTGAACTGCGGCTGATGCCGATCCAGCTCAACACTCAGGATCCGATGGCAATGTCCCGACTCTGACACAAACCGCACTGCCGCCGCTAGTCACATGCCACGGCGGCAGTGCCGATTGCAGCCCTTATGAGAATCCTGCTCGTTCACAACCGCTACCAGCAGCCCGGAGGCGAAGACCAGGTCTTCGAAACCGAGCGTGACATGCTGCGTGCTCACGGCCACGAGGTACTGACCTACGAACTCCACAACGATTCAGTCGAGTACATGAGCAGGCTCTCGCTGCTGCGCCACACGATATGGAATCATGAAACAGTTCACCAGATGCGCGGGCAGATCCGTCTGCATCGTCCAGCCGTGGTTCACTGTCACAACACCTTCCCGCTGATCTCGCCTTCGGTCTTCTGGGTCTGTCACAAAGAAAAGGTTCCGGTGGTCTGGTCGCTCCATAACTACCGTCTGACCTGTCTCAACGGTTTTTTGTACCGCGACGGGAAAGTTTGTGAAGAATGTTTCGGACGTTTCCCGCGAGCCGGACTCAAGCACCGCTGCTACCGGGGCTCGCTGGCGGCTTCATCTGTGGCTGCACTCACCTGGTGGATCCACTTCCGCCGTCTCCGCACTTACCAGCGTCATGTCACCCGCTTTATCGCCTTGAGCGAGTTCGAGCGGCGCAAGCTCGAAGCGCTGGGACTGCCGGCCGATAAAATCTCTGTCAAACCCAACCCTGTCCTGCTGCTCGATCAGCAGATGCTTGGCCGCACCCCTGTTCCAGATCTAGACCCCCAACCGGCCGCACAACCCACGACCCTTTACCTCGGGCGACTCTCACCCGAAAAAGGAGCCTCCCTGCTGATCCGCGCCTGGCTCAAGGCCCGCGACCGCCTGCCGCCGGATTCCCGCCTGCTGCTGATCGGCGATGGTCCCGAACGGGAAGCACTTGAGGCTCTGGCAGGCGACCAGCTCCGTCCGCCCCCAACCGGAGACGACGACCCGACGCCCCCCGAAGGCGGCATCACCTTTCTCGGCCAGCAATCACGCATCCAGGTGCTTCACCATCTGCGCCACGCCAGCCTGCTGGTCTCCCCCAGCATCTGTTACGAAACTTTCGGTATGGCTGCCGCCGAAGCTCAGGCCTGCGGCTGTCCCGTGATCGTGCCCGACCATGGCGCCCTGGCCGAACTGGTAACGCCGGACGAGACCTGCTGGACTTTCCCGGTCGGCGACGTCCCT
>CAZMGQ010000230.1:0-4349 GCA_964565855.1 uncultured Lentisphaerales bacterium
CCGCGGCAGAGAGGCAGATCCGCCAACTGCACCTGCTCAAAGTGACGGCCCCCCACTATTCCGCTGTTTCGGAAAATATTGATCTCGAAGTGATTGTTGCCGCCCGGATCGTTTTCGCGACGGTTGTCCAAGTCATGCCTGTCCTTGGCCTGCCAGGAAAGGGCATGTATGCAGAGAAACGGCCCCACATGAATTCTGTGCTCCTCATGCTTGACCCTGCCATTGCCCTTGTAGAGGTCAGCCCCCGGAGTCAGCCAACTGCGGCGCGAAAAACCGTTGTGCAAGAGGCTGATATGCGCGAAGGTCTGTGGAATCCCTGTCCGGGTGAAGGTAAAGTCCAGCTCGGCATCCAATTCACCGAAGTTTTTCTGCGAAAGCTGAGCGTAGTTGAGCTCCCGAACCCGATCCTCGTAAGCAGCACCGAAGAGAGACAGATAATCAGCTTCGGATATCTGACGCAGATGAGAGGGCGGAAACATGAACTTGGAAAGTACCGCCACTTCGTCTGCCGCTTTGCTTTCATCCCGGATACCAGCCTGATAAAACCGTACCAGACAATCGAGAAAATGAAATCCGCTGTGTGATACTTTGCCATGTCCCTCAAAGTATGAATGGTGACGCTGGGTAACCATCTCATCCGGCAACCGCCACTGACCATCACTGTGATAGAGGTGCATGTTGGTCACCGGACAGCCGGTTTTGTAACTGACCTCGCGGATTGTGTCGGCAATCAGCTCAATCGCCGGATGATACCGGCGGTGGACACAGAGCGAACAGACAACGCCTTTATCCCGCTGTGCCACCTCGTAGACTTCTCTCAGCTCGATATAGTCTTCCCGTAATCCTTCCGCACCCTCAATGGCAAAGACGGCATCCTTCCGGGCCGAAACCGGTTTGTCGAGCATGAGGTGCAGCCCATGGGACAGGGCCCACTTGGCATAAGAGACATGATTCAACGGATCGGTACAGACAATTGCCGCATTCGCCCCCTCCGCTTCAGCCAGATGGCTGAGTTCCGCAGCCAGGTTTGCCGGCAGATTATTGCCGGAAAATGGTTCGGTAAAAACCAGCCGCGGGGCGATGTTGTTTTTGCGGCAGAGCTCGCGCACCTCGGACTCCTTCTCCTTCAGCTCCACAATCAGCGCCAGCCTTACGCCATATTCCTCTGCAAAACGCCTGATGGCCGGCAGGTAAAACCGCTGGCCATGAGGTCCGCAACCGATCAGAACCAGATTTACGGAGTCTGCAATTCTACACTGCTTCATGATGTCCCCCCATCATCCGCCAGAGCAGCTTCTGCCTTGCTCCGCAGCTCCGCCTTCTGTTGTACAATCTGCTCGATCAGCGGCCGGAGCGGGGAGAGGGTCTCCGCAGTCAGGGCTTCCTCCGCTGCAAAGAGCGAACGGTCGAGACCATCCACTGCTGCACGAAAAATGCCGTCTTCAACCGTCACATCATAGAACCGGAAGGGTGCCCGATGGTCGCAGGATCGCAAAACGGCAATCACGCGGGAGTCGAGACCATGGCAGGCCAGATCAGCAGTCCAGGCTGCGGCAATATCCGTGGCCGCAGATCGATCGATGATAATGAAAAAGTCGATATCCTGCAGCAGTACTTCCCGCCCCGGCGGAATACGTAGCGGCCCCTCGGCCCGGGCATGATTGCCACCGGGCAGGTCGACAATCAATATATCCTGGTACTGAGTCGTGTTTCTGATCTCACGTGCCGCTTCACGTTCCATGGCGGCATTCCACTTCAGCTTCTGCCGCTGCCGTTCTTCTGCCGCATCAAACCCCGTCTCCGCCCCTCCCCGTTCCGGGCTCAAATACCAACTGGGTGTCGGCGAGGCACGGTCAGCATCAAAACTCCAGCTCACCAGACCGGCTGCTTCACAGGCAAGCTTGAAAACGGTGGAAAAAACCGATTTACCGGAATTGGGGTCCCCCACCACCCCCACTGCCACCCGGTGCTTCTGACGGTTGTCAGGCATTTCGAAGGGACGCTGACCGAGACTGCGCAGATCTATCGCCACCGAATCCCTGATGTCAAAGTATTCGAGGCTAGCCACACCGGATCGTTGACACTCCAGTGCCACAAAGGCCAGAAGCCAGTTGGGGCATCTGGCACCGGCATCGATCACCAGCTTCACCCCCCGCCCCGCTTCCGCCAGCCAGTCGGCCAGATAGCCCCGGAACTGCGCCAGATTGCCGGGCTCCCAGGTTCTAGCCGCAATATGCAGGATATAACAATCGTCTCCAGTACCGGAAATGTTGAAAAGGGAACTTCTGATCTCTGGCGCACCCGAAGCACCGGCCAGCGGACTGATCAGCATTCTTTTCTGGGACATCGCATTGAATACCGCAATCGAGGCCGCTCCGCCTGCAAAGCTTCTCAAGGCGGCATGGGCATACATCCAGAGCGCCGCCTTGCCGCTAATCTCGACATTTCTACCCCGGAAATCGTACACCAACGGTTTTGCCGCCACTTCCGCCAGCGTCCAGTGCCGGTCGTCTCCACTGTCTTCCCTGACCGCAAACTCAACCGCAACCTCATTCATCTTTTCGACGATATTGTACCACACTGTTCTTCCTCCGGAATTCTTTGCGAATACAAGTGTAAAGGGCATCTGCAAGATAGTACAAATCCTTCAGTATTTGAAGCACCGATTCAAAAATCCCAGTTGGCCTCATCATAAATCATCTCCCTTCGGCGGTAACTGACGGTTCAGACTCTCGATGGTCCGGTTGTTGTCATGCGAAAACTGCCGATGGTGCTTCATGTGTCCCTGCATCAACTGCAGAATGGCTCGGCGCTCTTCATCCCCCAGTCCCGGCGTGGCAAGTGCCTTGCACAGTCCCAGAAACTCATCCCGCCGATGCTGTACACTTTCCGAATTCAGCTTGAGTGTCGCCTTCACCGTTTCCGCCCAGCTCTCGATCACTCTGGTACGTTGCTTCACCACTTCCACCAGAGCCCGGTTGCGATCACCCTCCCTTTCGGTGATCTCCACCTCACGGTGCATGTTTTCGAACGTCTGATACATCGTTCTACGCGTAATCTCACGTTCACGCGCTCTTAGATAGTCACGTTGGGCACTGATACGGTGTCGCTCGGTCCGCTCCCGCTGGGCCGAATCGAGATAAGCCAGGTACATCGCCCCCAGGCCATCGACTGCGCTGTTTTTCTTTTTCTTGCTCATGTTCTGTCTCCAACTAATACAGAGTGACAGCAAAGTCTTTTTTCCGGCGTCTGCTCCGACGGCTACTCCGGTAATCGCGTTGTTGAGAGCTGAGACTCCTGACCCGGCTGGCAAGCTTTTCACGCCGCACCTGGAGTTTGACCATCTGACGATTCAGCAAATGGATGTCCCGCATCACGGCTGGTGTCTGTTTCTCCGACGACAACAACTGATGAATAGCCTTGTTGATTCCATCAACCTGGAGCCCCAGCTCACGACGTTCATCCTTGAAAGCTCTGATCTGCTGTCGCTTCACTTCACGTGCTTCGGCCCGCTGTCTCTGTCTGGCCTCATTGGCCTGGCGCATCGCAAATTCACGGGCCTGACGCCGCTCCTTCAGCTCGGCCTGACGTGCCGCCATATATTCTTTCATCTGCTTCTCGCGCTTATTTTGTTCACTTTCGTGTATCCGCTCCGGATCCCCGTACCAGAGGATGATACCGGCCAGACCGAAGAACAGGGACCAGCCATAACCACCATAGTAGAGAGTCAATGCACACATAAAAAAGTGCCACCAGGGTGAATGCCAGGGCAGGCTGAGCAGCAACTCCAGGCCCCAGCAGTAAATAACCAGTCCGAAAACTGCAATTGGAAGCAGTAAAAAACCCATTTATACCTCTGTTCTTTCTTTGTTCGTCATCATGTCCCCCGAGTTAGAGAGCGAACAGAAGGGCTTTTTTCCGGATTCAAGCCCGGGACCACAGGGCTCCGTACCTGCAGCCATATCACAACGCAGGAATGACAGAATGTATCACAGGCATTCCTGCCTGTTCAGATACCGTCAACACTGGGACCGCAGGGCTCCGTACCTGCAGGCATGTCACAACGCAGGAATGACAAAATGTATAACAGGCATTCCTGCCTGTTCAGAAACCACCAACCAAACAGCAAAAAGGATGCAAAACGGGAGGGACGACTGTCACGTCGTCCGCCACCACTGGGATCGCAGGGCTCCGTATCTGCAGGCTTATGACAACGCAGGAATGACAAAATGTATAACAGGCATTCCATCCTGTTCAGAAACCGTCAACCAAACAGCAAAAAGGTTGCACAAAGGGACAGATGTCAGAGGTAGGGCGCGTTTCTCCGAAACCTGTCGCGCCGTAGCCTT
>CAZMGQ010000231.1:0-4342 GCA_964565855.1 uncultured Lentisphaerales bacterium
CAGCATTAACACAGCTCAGCATCTGACACTTATCTGTCAAAATTAGAATTGCTGCTGTCAAATACATGACCGTATGGTATAGTCAAACGATGTCAGTTGCTGGTTGCATTTTATGACTGCGATCAGCCTGATCTCTCTTTCAGATTACAATACCAGAACTCACTCTTTCAAAGCTTGCAGTCTTTTTTTGAAAACCATCAGAAAGTTCTAAAGGCTTTGAATATGTTTGAGTTTTTACACAAATCTGGGTTTATGACTCCGAGAATTCATCAGATCGTAGCCGGCTATCTGCCCGGTAATGCTGTCAGCAACTTTGCCAGGCTGACGCGAAAACATATACGTGCCTGGGGATATCAGTCGGAAATATACTGTGATCCCAAACGTACGGCCAACAGTCTGCGCAACGATGCCCGTGACCTGCACGTGCTGGCGGACGATTGTCGGCCGAATGACGTTGCAATTCTGCACATAACACTCAGCAGTCCTGCAAATCTCATTTTTCCTGCGTTACGTTGTCGCAAGGTGATTATGTTTCACAATATCACCCCCTCGCGCTACTTCCGACATATCAACCCTGCTTTGGTCCGGAATCTTGATGAAGGAGTGCGCCAATGTGCCAGTCTGGCCCATGTCGCTGAGGTCAACCTCGTATCCAGTCAGTTCAATGCCGAATGTCTTTTGAAAATGGGTTTTCCTCATGTGAGCTTCCTGCCTTTCATGGTGGACCTGGCAGAGCAGCATCGGGATGTGAATGAAGACTATCGGGATCGCTTCAACGATGGACGCGTCAACATCCTGTTTGTCGGACGGGTAGTCCCCAATAAACGGCATGACGATCTGCTGCGGGTATTTCATCATTTTCAACATGCAGTTGAGCCACAATCGCGGCTGATCATGGCAGGCTCTTACGGGGGCACCGAGACTTACCGTAGCCTGCTGCTGAGTCTGGCCAAAGAACTGTGTCTACAGCAGGTAGTCTTAACCGGTGGCCTCACGCAGCCAAGGCTGAATGCCTGTTATCGCAGTGCTTCAGCTTTTCTGTGCATGAGTGAACATGAGGGATTCTGCGTACCGCTGCTTGAAGCCATGTATCACAATCTCCCTGTTTTGGCCGTTTCTTCGACTGCCATACCCGAGACGCTGGATGGTGCCGGTATTTTGTTTAAAGAACGCAACTATGCTCTTATTGCCGAAACCATGGGACAACTGCTCCGGGATGGGATGCTGCGGGAAGCTGTGCAGGCCAGGCAGCAGGTACGATTGGCAAGCTACCTTCAGCAGAATTTCGGTGACGAACTGCGGCAGGCATTGGCACCGGTATTGTAGCAGCATTATATCCGAAGCATGTCACCACCTTTTACGACTTCATCACTTCCCTCTTCTTTATAAACCGGCTCTTTGCTACACTGTCGCGATTCTGTTCTTGAGTAATGACCGTATTGGCGCAGGTGCAGAACGGATGTGTAAATGGGTTCAGATCAGCCACAGATCTCTTTTTTCAAAAGATTACGCAACTGGCTCCGACACTGCCGCAAGGTAGGCTGGAAAGAGGTGGTCAAATACTTCCTGCTCGGCCCCGTACGTAACTATTACAAAGAGCCGACCCCGCAGGATGCGATTCTGCAGTACATCCGAATCCGCGATGGTGCCCTTGAAATAGAATGCTTTGTCGTTTCTGAAAATGACGCGCCTGCCAGCGAAAGCTTCCACCTTGCCTCTGCGACTGGCAGCAGCCTGGTTGACTGTGTCGTCTCAACTTCCCGGTTTTACTATCTGAGCGAGGTCAAAACAGGTTATCGCTTCCGCTTCCGTATTGATGAAAACACGCCGCCCGACACCTATATATTGGCTCGCGGTAAAACCGGACGCCAGCTTCCGATCAGTGCCGGTCCACATTTCCCGGTTTCTCCTCGCTACCGTTTCGGGTACTTTGTCGCTGCCCCGAATACCTTCCTGCGCCTCACGCCCGAGGGCAAACTACTGATAGAAAAAGGAGGTCTCCTTA
The DNA here is from genome assembly GCA_964565855.1 of uncultured Lentisphaerales bacterium. Classification (GTDB taxonomy): domain Bacteria; phylum Verrucomicrobiota; class Kiritimatiellia; order RFP12; family JAZUKQ01; genus CAZMGQ01. The sequence goes on from CAZMGQ010000231.1 coordinate 2,006, forward strand.
GACACCTTCAAAGAGAGGTTGTTTTCTGCCTGGAGATACTCTGTACACCTTCATTCGAAGGTCTGCTGGCTGTTTTTTTGCGTCTCACATCACGACTGCTGAAGCCTTTCACAGCCAAACGTATCTGGCTCTTTTCCGACAAACTCAACAACCCCTTCGACTCGGCATATTACACTGCCCGGGCACTGACAAGCACCCCGGAGTATGCATCCGAAGGGATCACACCATACTATATCTGCGACTCCGCCCACCTGCGCCGCAACCGTATCGACATCGACCTGCCGACAATTCGTTACCGTGGTCTCAAACATCTCCTTTTTTCACTCCTGGCCGAAGTCAACGTTTCATCCGAAGGCGGGTACAACCCCTTCCTGCCCCGGACAGCCCCCTACCTCGATTTGATGGCATGTCAACTGCGCGTCTGGAGCACCCATGGCATCATCCATCATGACCTCAGCAAGACTTACGGCAAGGATATGCAGAACTTCGACCTCCTGACTCTCGCCGTGGCACGTGAGCACGAATATCTGCAGTCAGGACTCTGGAGCTATGATCCGGACGAGCTGGCACTGGCCGGCCTCGCCCGCTGGGATGTACGCGAAAATCGCATCCAGCGAGCAATTTATTTCATGTTCACCTGGCGGGCCAACCTTGTGACCGACCTCAACCCTGTTACGCAGGAACGCGGCTACGACGAAAATTTCGCCAGTTCACTTTATTGCCGCAATATCAAAACCCTGCTCACTTCCGACCGTCTGCAAAAACTGGCCGAAGAACAAAATTACCAGCTCTGCTTTGTACCGCACCCCCTCGTCATTCCCGCCCTATCCTGGTTCGACCTGCCGGACGAAGTCGAAATCATCATACCCGGACAGGCAGGCCAGCGCAGTTATGAAGATATCTACGCCGAAGCCGCACTGCTCGTGACAGATTACTCTTCCGTGGCGATGGATATGGCCTATCTCGGCAAGCCCGTTATTTATTACCAGTTCGACCGTGAGGAGTTCTATGCAACTCAGGGCTATACCGAGAGTTTTTTTTCGTGGGATGACGATGGTTTTGGTCCGGTTGTTTCTGACAATTCTGTCGCAATAGACGCAATTGCCGAGTGTCTGACCAACAACTGTATCCGGCAGGAGCCTTACAACTCTCGTGCGGCAAAGTTTTTTACCTACCGGGATTCACTGAACGGACGCCGAACTGTCGAGGCAATCCTGCAATCTCTCCAGACAAGAGGCCAAGCGTGAACAATTTTTCCGTCTCCGTAATTATCCCGGTTTACAATGCCGAAAATTTTATTGAGCAAGCTGTCGAGTCTGCCTTGCAACAGCCTGAAGTCGGCGAAGTTGTGCTGGTGGATGACGGTTCGACCGACAGATCCCCCACCCTTGCAAATCAACTCCTACAACGCTACCCCAACCGTATCAGTTTTTACTCACATCCCGAGGGACAGAATCTCGGACCGGGATCGACACGCAACCTCGGCCTCGCCAAAGCACGCTGCGAATATATCGCCTTTCTGGATGCAGATGACTGGTACCTGCCCGGCTACTTTGCCGAAGCCGCAGCCGCCTTTGCTGCTGATCCCGAATTGGGACTGGTCAGGCACCCGCTGGGCAACGCCTGGGATGCAGATGATCCTGAGCAGGCCTGGTTTCCGGGCTATACCGGCAAAGACCGTGCCGAAGCCCGCTTCCATTCACAGGTCATCGGTGTTGATGCGGCAGATTATTTCTGTAATCTCTATCCGCTTGGTGAGGTAAGTTCGGGCATCGCCGGCACCTTGACTCTCAAACGTTCCCTGGCACTTGCGGCGGGTGGGTTTCCGCCCCGACACTGGGCTGAAGATACTACCTTTCATCTGAAAGCAGCCGCCATTGGTAAAGTGGCTTTTGCCGATATGGAAACCCCGCTGGCTATGCGACGCATTCATGAAGCAAACTTGAGCAAAAGTATGGCAGACAAGCTGGCGACACGTGTAGATGCAACCGGATTGGCGTTACTCGACCTGGCCAGCTTTACCCGACGGCACAAACTGGCCCTAAAAAAGCGTCGTGCGATTCATCGGGGCTGGTTGCGTTATGGCCGCTTGTACCGCTCTCTCAGCCCACTGGCAATGTTACGTCGCGATCCGATTCCGGCCTTCAGCCCGCGTTTGATATATTCTTATACCGGTCTCACTGCCTGGATTGCCGTTCGGTACATCTGGCGTACATTCAGGCGTTTGGCGGGAGTTGATTCCCCCCCGACTTGAAGGCCAGCTCCCGCAAGCGACGCAGAACTGTCAGCGAAAAGAAAGTACCCGGTCGTGTAAAAAGGGTTTTCAAGCTCAGGCTC
>CAZMGQ010000232.1:0-4321 GCA_964565855.1 uncultured Lentisphaerales bacterium
TCGGCAGTCAACAACGCTATCAGATAGCATATCGCTTAATTCACAGTGACTGCCAAATGTATGAGACTGCCTTCCGTCGTAAGTTTTGCCAAAGCTGGAATAAGCACCTGATGTGATCTTGGACACAACATTGGCTTCGTCAGTCGCCGCTACTGCCCATGTGCAGGCATAATCGAGCACGACTGTCCATGCGTTGCGTTGGTTGCCAGCCGTGTTGATCCAGGGGGTAACAGGCTCCTTCAGAATCGTGTACACGGTATGTGGACCAGAAATATCGAAGTCACAAGCCAAACTAGTCCCATTGATATTTTTCGCTTTCCATTGCCATGCATCGGTCGAGCTTTTTTTGACAATGTTTGGCGTATTTCCGGAAATTGGCAATTCAACATAACCATTAGCATCCCCAATGGATACGCCGCCCGAGAACTTGGCGTTCGTCTTGATAACATCGCCCAGAGAACCATCCGAATCCGTCGAAACCGCCCATATGTTGGCACTTGTTATGCTGTTCGGCTCTACGGTGAACCGTGCCTTGATTGTCACCGAGTTGTCAGCCGTATAGGCTACTGGATGATTTGCGCCACCTTTAATCCATTCCCCATTTGAAATATCAATCGGCGTGGTATAGTCCTGCCGGATGTTGATCGCGTCGCCAGTTGATGATGCCGTATCGTGGTTGAACTTGATGTTGGTCAACTCCACCTTTACCACCGTCAGATTAATCTTGTCGCTCGCCATGAATAACGGGTTGTCCTCACCCTCCGGATTTTCATCATAGGTCAGCACCAGCTCGACATCACGCGACGCGGCGCTGCTATTAGTCCCTTCCACGTAGAGTTCAGGTGGCATGGTCGCCTGTGTCCACACCTCGTCAAACCCGACGGGGCCGGTGCGGTTGGCATTACGCCACAGATTGATCCTGCTGCCGCCCATGGTGGTTCGCAGTGTGATCTTGCCCGACAGCCCGGCGAGTTCCAGCTTCAGCTTGAGAAGACTATTTGTCATCGGTATTTGTCGTCTGTGTGTGATCAATTTTTGTCCATTCGTCCGGCTTATACTGCAGGGAGGAAACGAAGGCTTGAGTGGCGGCGTTACTCCTGTCGCCATTCATCGCCTCCAGCAACAGTTGTCGCGCACGCTCAAACGACAACTCCTGAATCTCGGATGCCATATGCCACATATTTTCCCGCATCCACTCCACAAAGGGTTCGACATGGAGGATGCTGATATGACCAACTCCCTTCCGTTTTACAACAATCAATTTTCCTGTCTTGGCATCCACCAAAAGAATTTCCGTTGCTGTGTTGAATGAAGACGAAGGCTCCTTGACGATCTTCCCGCCTTCGACCATGAAGGAGTGAAGCGTTCCCGTTGCCTCCGGTCTCCCCCTAGCGATGTCCATGGCGACGAGGCGCACCATATCGGGAATTCCATTGTCGCACTCGATAGTGAAGCGCCCGTACAGGATGGGCATCAGCTCCGACTGCGCCAGCACCATGCGTCGGTCAAGGTCATAGAGCCAAAGTTTCATTTCTTGCTCCTCTGGATACTTCCACACGACCAGAACATAGCTCCCCGACAACGCCATTGTGAAGGTTTCTCGCCAGTCATGTGCCTCTCCGTTAATGCTGTCGAACGACACCAGCCCTCTTTCTCTGTTGGTTTTGGAATCTACAACCGCGACTTGGTTACGAAAATTGGCGATGTACAGATGTTGCCCGTCATGAGACCGCCCAATAATTGACGTATCCCTAAGATCGAAATCGAACTCCCCTACAACCTTATGGATGGACGGGTCAAAGACCAGCCGCGTAGTCCGTCTCTTGTCTTGGATATCAAAGTACCAAACATACACCTTCTGTCGGTCAACGGGGACAACGACCCAATCCCCGGCATAGTTGAAGAGGATGTTCGTTTGAATTGCAGAGACTCCCGACCCCTCCCATAGGCCAAACTGGACAAGCCATCTGTCGGATCTGACGGATGTTGGCAAAAGCGGTTTCTTGACGTAAAGGCACACATATTCCCCCGCCACATCGCAAAAACCCCCTAGAGCCTGAGGCATTCGCTCCCCGTCAAACGCGAAATTCCGCATTATCCGCTCCGTGGCATGTTGGTAGTCAACCTCGACGAGGTTACCTCCAACGTCAATGTCATAATAGACGGTGGATCCGCAGTTATCCGGCTCGAATCTCAAAATCGCTGGACATTGTCCGTCCGCAGATGCGCGGTAAAAAAGCAGAAAGCAGAACACCAATAAACATAGACGACGTTTCATGATGGCTCCTCATTGTCCCCACACAGGAGGATATTGGTTGTTCTGAAGAATGGCGTCACGCCGAGTAGCGAGATCATCGGCATAGCCGCTTCCAGGGGCCGTGGCACTCCGAGATACCCATTTTTTATTGACGGAGTCGTAATTGTGATAACGGTAGCCTGAGTTGTAACGCGACCATGTCTCTCGGTCTAATTGCTCGACAGTAAACTCCGGCGCATCAGGATAGGCAACACCCTCGTTCGGGGGCGCTCCGCCTGTAGCCCCAGTCCAATGCAAACCCTGCTGGACTTGGTCGTTGTAGGTTTGCGCGTTTGCGGTACAAGCATCCGCACGAGCCTCACCTTCTGTCACGTTTGCCTGCCAGTTCCACAACTGGTTTATCGGAATGACCCCAGAAGTGAGTTGCATTATGCCGAACCCATTATCAAAACTTCTAAGAACAGGGAATGGTCCCGATGCGAAGTTATTAATCACATGAGCGGGATTGTCACGGAATTCCTGGAATCGACTCTCTTTCCAAGCTATGAGATGATGACGGAGCGAGGAAAGCTGTCCCCTGACAGCGGGCTGCGCTGCGTTCAGTCCGTGGATTCTGAAGTTTCGGGTAAGCTCGGTTTGTTCAACTCGTGCAATAAGAGTTGCGTTGCCTCCATAAAAATTCTGCCCGAACATGTCGGCAATATTCCATACTTGATTTCCCGCAAGTGTAATCCACCCTGCTGCTGTTGGCCCTGGAAAATAGCTGTCATCTTGACGGTTGCCTTGGTGGTAATAGATGTGCAGTCTCCATTGAACCTGCATCGCCTGTACACCGCCAAGTAGACGTGCTGTCAGATTCGGCATTGTAGGGGTGGTAGTAATCGGCGCGATGGCATTCTCATTAATAACAGTTTCCCCATCCCTTAACTCTAATTTGACGATGCGCCCGAGGATCGTGTCGACGGCCTTTTCGCCCGTGACGTTGTCGGCCTCGCCCATGAGACGCACCACGAACTCCGGTGTGAACGACAGCGGCTCGACACGGAAACGAAGCGGCCAGGAAGGGACGGTACGTGAGTCGATCTGGCCGCCGTTCGGGAAGAGCGTCCCGTCCTCGCGCCAGAGTTGCAGGTCGTTTGCCCCCGCCCAGTGAAGCGTCAGGATGGGGCGGACGGGGCCGTAGTCGTCGTACGGGATGTTGACCTTAAGCCAGCGATGACTCGCAATGTTTGTTGTCAATGGCACGATGACGTGACGGGTGTCCTCGCCGTCCTCATCCATAGGGTCGGCGAAGTCCTCCCAATCGACATCAACCGAAGGAACGGTGACGCGGAAGGGGGGTGCCCCGCCGCCACCGGGTCCGGGCCTGGCGATGGTGCCGTCGATCATGACGTATTCCTGGCTGGAATAGGCGTTGCTCAAATGGTAGCGGTGCAGTTGGGGTGTTTTCGGAACCGGTCCGGTCCAGAGTACGCCGACACCGCGTGAATTCTGGTCGGTGATGTCTGAATCGATCAGCTTGTAGGCGCTGGCCGGCTTGATGTCGAGGTGGGCGTTGTAGGCGGCAGTTTTCGTGATCGGGATCGCCTTGCGCTTGCGGTCGTGGGGCCTGACAAAAACCTCCAGTTCGCGATCTACCGGGTCATGCAGCGGCACGGCCAGCGATTTTTTGGCGATGGCGGGCAAACGCTCTTCCAATGCCACCCGCGCCAACGGCGAATCGGGGTGGTGGATGGCAAAAGCTTTGTGCAGGCGCTCGGCTTCGCTCCATTTGCTGGAGCGCCAGGCGAGTGTCGCATCATAAAACTCTGCCGCCAAAGCCTCGCGGGTGCCGGGATGATTGCGGATAACCGCCGCAAACCACTCCCGCGCCGCGGCAAAGTTGCCGGAGGGTGGTGCGGCGCTGAGCGTCCCGGCGTATAATAGTGCGACAGGTGCCAGCGGACTGCGGCTGTGGACCGTCTTGAAGCGCCCATAGTGCTTGAGGGCAAGCGCAGGTTTGCCAAGTACCGCCTGGCAACGCGCTATCTGCAGGTCGCAGTGATCGGAGCCGTTGCTGCCTGT
>CAZMGQ010000233.1:0-4282 GCA_964565855.1 uncultured Lentisphaerales bacterium
ATCTGGTAGCCAAAATTACCGGTGGCAGCGACTGGATTATTGCCGATTTTATCGGGGCCGACCCGATCCTGCCCGATATCTGGGAGATGACCCAGGCCCCGTTGCGCGAGTGGATTGCCAACCCCGAAAAACTCGCGGCCGGCGATGCCGAGCGCATGGAGGCGCTTTTTGAAGGCCTGACTCTGACCGGATTTGCCATGCAGGCGACCCATTCCTCACGCCCCGCCTCGGGTGCCGAACACCTCTTCTCCCACACCTGGGAAATGGCCCATCTGACCGGCCCCGACGGCAGGGAGCCCTCCCACGGCTACAAGGTCGGCATCGGTACGATTGCCAGTACCGTCCTGACCGAACTGCTCTTTGCCCGGCCCTTCACAGTCGAGGAGATTGAGCCGGCTGTGCTTTCGTATCCCGCCTGGGAACAGCGCGAAGAGGTTATCCGCACGCTCTTCCCGGCTGGTCCTCTGCTGGACCGCATCATCGAAGAAAGCCGTAAAAAGCACCTCACACCCGAGGCACTGCACGGACGTCTGAGCCATCTGGCGGAGAACTGGAGCGAGCTGGGCCAGCGGGTCCTCTCGCAACTGATCCCCTCGGGCCAGCTCTGTGCCATGCTGGCGGCCGCTGGCTGCCCGGTGACCCCCGGCGCGATCGGACTTTCCACACAGCGTGTGGCAGCCACGGCAATTGCCGCCCAGATGATCCGCAACCGTTACACGGCCCTCGATCTGGCCATGGAAACCGGACGTCTCGAAGGCATCGCCATGTCCATGCAGGAAGCCTGGCCTGTCTGAGACGGACAGGTTACCCCCCGGTCAGTGCCTGCCGTCCGTTCAGACTCTGCAGCCCCGGCGTAATGCCGAGCAGCAGTCCGTAAATCGGCCACCATTGAAAGGGTTGCAGGGCACTGTGGCCCGAAGTGTGTGAGGCCAGAATCATCAGTATCGACCCACAATAGTGGTAAATAACGACAGTCTGCTGATAGCTGCCTCCGGCACACTGCCGCAGGCGGATATGACCGGCTACCAGCAGTGAAATTGAAAACAGCCCCCACCACAAAGCTCCGGGGATGCCGAAGTCGGCCATAACCCCGACCCAGGTATTGTGCCAGTTGCCGGCGATAGCATGGCCTTCGTGGTCCTTGGTGGTACCGCCATAGTGCACCCAGTTCAGCTCCTGCATCGGTATGGCAAAGCCGCGTCGGCCGAACAGGGGATTTTTTCTGACCTCCACCCAGGCATAGGACCGGACGTTGTCACGGAAAGGGTCACGCGCACCCTCAATAGCGGCGATCCGTCGTTCCCACTTGGCAGGCAGAAAGCTCAGCCCCCGCTGTATCGGCAGTGGCAGCTCATAAAGGCGTCCTTGCCCGAAAAGCAGAAGAACCAGGGCTATCAAGGCCGCCAGATAGGCCGCCATTGTTTTGCTACGGTCTGTCCTGGTGACAAAAGCCCGCAGAAGCGGAAAGAGGGCGACGTTGAAGACAGCACGTCGTTTTCCGGCATAGAGGGTGGCGACGGTCAGGATTCCGGCGACAAAAAAGTGCCAGCTAAAACGAAAAAAGACACCAAAACGGAAGTGTGCGAAAAGCCAGTAGAAGAGTGCCGTCGCCGGCAGAAACTGATAGAGCGTGACGACCGTCCGCTTCTCCTCATCAACCATCGCCGCTCCCAGCAGCGAGCGCCCCAGAACCAGAGTCCCCAGAATAAGTGAAATACGAAAAATGATGCGACAGTCATCCTCCGTAATTTTCTGGATCGAGAGCACCATCATGGCCCAGAAGCCCAGAAGAACCTTGATATAGAAGCGGCTCCCGATGACAGTGTCGCCCATAGCGGCAATGCCGGGCGGGTTTAGCGAAAAGGCGATAGCCATCCATACAAAATGCGGCAGAGCCAGAAAAACTGCCGGGCGGAACTGTGTGTCGCCAATGCCCTGCCGCAAGGTGCGCCGTACAAAGTGGGTGCCGATAACGGCGATACAGCCGATCTCGGCCATCTCAAGCCCCATCGGCTTGATCAGTCCCTGAGCGGCAAACCCCAGCGGACAGAGCATCCAGTAATGACGATCGAGCAACAGAATCAGAGCAGCACCGACAATCATCGCTATCGCCGCCACAATGCCCCTGGCCGTGCCACGCATTACCCCGCCCGTAATTAAAAACCCCAGCGCCAGCAATGCCAGCCCGAAGACGAGCTGCTGAAACTTGATTGCATAAGCCGTAGGGTCTGGACGCATGGACGCAAGGTCGGCCGATTGCCCGGATCAGCCGGGTTTTTGAGTTTGGAGCTCAGGCTCGATTATACTGGCGATGGCCCGCTGTATCGCAGTTGCCTCCGACATGACGACATCGAATTTGTCGCGTTTTTCTCCGGTAACCTCCTGACAGATGTTTGTCAGGTTTTCGGTGAGGTTGGTCAGACGCGTTGTTATTTCGCTGAGGGCGGACTGTTGCCGCGCCAGGTCACGCTGGGCATCTGCCATCAGGTCCAGCGTGCTCAGATCACAAAGGCTCAAAACTGCCCCGACAACATCACCATCCGAGTTGCGGTTGCAGGCCGCACTGACCTGTACGCGGAACTGTTCTCCATTAGCACGGATCCCGACACTCTCACCCTTCCACTGATAGTTTTCACCGATCAGGGAGGAGATGATGTGCTGTGCGTCTGCCGGATCAGCCAGCAAACTGCCGAGCGAAGCCCCGATCAACTCCGACGAGGACTGGTAGCCCCAGATGCTGGCAGTCGCCGGGTTCACATACTCGAGCTGGGCATCGAGATCAGTCACCACAATCGCATCATTGGCATTCTGCAGGGCATTGTGCTCGGTTCGCAACATTTCCTCCGCCTGGTGCCGCAGGGTCACATCACGCACAAAGAAACAAAGATGCGGCACAGTCAGGCGGATCTGGCTGACGGCGATTTCGGCCGGAAATGAGGACCCGTCAGTCCTCAGGCAATAGGCCTGCATCAGGGTAAACCGCTCGTGCTGCAGGTTTTCATAGAGGGTTCGGACGAGCGCTTCTGTCGCGCCGGCGATCAGGTCAGCCACAGTCAACTGCGTGAACTCCTCGGGTTGGTGCCCGAAAAACTCAACCGCCCGACGATTGACATCCCGCACACGACCACGCAGATCTGTTATAAATCCGGCATCGTAAACACTCTGGAAGAGTTCCTGATAGCCCTGTTGCGCTGCTGAAGCAAAACGACTCTGTTGCGGACGGGAACGGCCACTTTTGGCAGGGATAACGACCTGCTTGGGGTGAGCCGAAAGCGGGACGTCAGAAATTTCGGGGATCAGGTCGATCCGCATCGTGCTGGATTTTGCCCGTTGGGCGGATGTCATAAAGCCTCCTTGGCGGTCAGACGTTCCTGGCCTCCCATAAACGGCTGGAGGACCGGCGGCACGGCTACACTGCCATCTGCTTGCTGAAACTGCTCCACAATCGCCGGAATCAGGCGGCTCGTAGCCAGGCCCGACCCGTTGAGGGTATGTACAAAGTCGGTTTTCTTGTCGTCATTACGCCGAAAACGGATGTTGCCCCGGCGCGCCTGATAGTCATAAGCATTCGAGACCGAAGAGCACTCCTTGTACTCGTTCATGCTCGGTAGCCAGAGCTCAATGTCAAAAGTCGTCGCCATCGAGGCTGATACATCTCCCGCTGCCAGCTTGCTGAGCTGATAGTGCAGGCCCAGACTCTCAACCAGGCGGCAGGCCTTCTCCACCAGCTCCTGCAGCAGGTCATGACTGTCTTCCGGCCGCGCAAAACAGAACATTTCGACCTTGTTGAACTGGTGCCCCCGGATCATGCCCCGCTCACTGGCCCGGTAAGCCCCCGCTTCACGACGGTAGCAGGGCGTAAAGGCAAAGTATTTTTTTGGTAAATCCGCATCTGTTAAAATTTCGTCTGCGTGGACATTGGTCAGGGCTGTCTCCGCCGTTGGCAAAATAAATTGAAATTTGTCCCCGCCTCCCCGAAGTTTGAAAACGTCCTCCTCGAATTTGGGGAACTGGCCGCCGACATATCCGCATTCATAATTCAGTATGTGGGGGGGCAGCATCATTTCATAGCCGTCCTTCAGATGTTCACTGATGAAATAATTGAGCAGAGCCCATTCAAGTATGGCGCCAGGACCCCGGTAAATCCAAAAACCACTTCCGGAGAGTTTCGCCCCCCGCTCATAATCGACCATGCCGCACGACTCAACCAGGTCGACGTGGTTCTTCCTGGCCGCTTCAACCGGCATGGGCTCTCCCCAAACGGAAACCACCTCATTGTTTT
>CAZMGQ010000234.1:0-4277 GCA_964565855.1 uncultured Lentisphaerales bacterium
GAAGAGGATTTTCATGACTCAGTTACGTGGCATAAAGTCGCCAAAACTGTCCGAAAGATTCGGGTTGTAACAGGGATCGTCCACATATTGCGGCCACTTGTCATCCAGCCGCTCCAGCGCCGCCTCCAGCGCGAGCCGCCTGGCCTCATCAGCCCGATCGTTGCCGCGCGTGGCAAACTCAAAATGAGTCAATCTCACTGTCTGGACGACCAGATTGAAGTACCCTTTTGCCAGCAGGGCATAGCAGAGATCGACATCGTTGTAGGTCACGGGAAACTCTTCGTCAAAGCCGCCGACTTCATCGAATTTATGTTTTGCGAGCATCAGACAGGCACCAGTAACAGCCGACCAGTTACCGGTCAGGTTGGCACGGGGATGTGTTGCTGTCTCCTCCTCCATACCACCGAAAACATGCGTCGGTCCGGGGCCGACCCGGGCAACCCCGACATGCTGCAAGGTGCCATCGGGATAGAGTAAGCGTACCCCAACCGCCCCGATATGTTCCTCTGCCGCATGGCCCAGCATCTGTTCCAGCCAGTCGGGAGAAATTACCTCGGTGTCATTATTCAAAAAGACCAGAAACTCTCCCCCGGCCCGCGCTACCGCCAGATTGTTGAGTCGGGCAAAGTTGAAGGGAGCGTCATCGCGCAATATCGTCACATCGCGTCCGCCTTCCAATTCCCTCAGCAGATCCAATGCTTCAGCTTCGCTGCTGCCATTATCTACAATAATCAGCTCATAACGCGACCAGGTGCTCCTCTCCCTTATCGAAGCCACGCAACGCCGCAGCAGGTCAGCCTTGTCGCGAGTCGGGATAATAATCGAAACCAGCGGTTCTCCCGCGACAGCCAATCGGATCGTCTGTGGCGGCTCTTCATCGACCTGAGCTGCGATCTTGCGACGCTGCATCGCCTCCAGCCGGACCCGATGCTCAGCTTCCGGATCGCACTCCGGCTGGTACCCACGATGATACAGCACCTCGGCAACCCGCTCGATCTTTGCGGTTTTTTCGGTCACACGCAATGCCAGATCATAATCCGCCGCTACTCCGGCGTCTTTACGCCAACCTCTCGCCTCCTGCACCAGTGAACGCCGATAAACGGCCAGACGTCCGATATAGTTGTACGCCAGCAATGTATCGGGCGACCACTGTGGCTTGAAAGATGGCGCATGCCGGTTTCCGCGATTATCGAGCGAGTCCTCGTCACTGTAGATCAGGTCCAGTTCCGGTTCCTGCCGCAGCCTCTGCCCCACCGTATGCAGCGCATGATCCGCCAGTCGATCGCGCAGATCAATCCGGGCCACATAGTCGCAATCTGTCTGAGCCAGCGCCTGTTCCAGCAGGTCAAAGTGCGACATGCCCTCGCTCAGTTCGAGAAACTTGACCCTCTCGGCATTTCTTCCCCCCAGAAGGTGGCTCAACTTATGCAGGTTGAAGTCGGCATTGAGCCAGATTTCCCAGGCTGGATAAATCTGAGTCAGAATCTCCCGCAGCCGCAGTATCACATCCGCCGCAAGGTAACTTTCCTCAGGGTGATTCTCGACCGCAAACAGCGCAATCCGTGGCAGAGTCCCGGAGGCATTCAGCAATTCCGCCTGTTCCTTGGGGGTGGGCAACTTCTCATGCAAACGCAAAAAACGGCGGTAACGTCGCTGCGCATTGGCGCGGCCCGGCAAGGCATGACCCTTCGCCGCACTCAGGGCATCGGCCAGACCGCAGCGCCGTACTTTGCGCCAGGCGATACGCATGGTATTGCTCATACCACCATTCGAGGCGATAAAGCGCTTTGTTCTGTCAAACCATGTCGGAGACTTCTGCATACCTTCTATACTCAGGAAATACGCCCTAAACTGTCAAGAAAGCAATCGGCTTTAATCACAGCCTGATATAGGTCACCTCAAATGCCTTGCACTGACGATGCTGCTGCAATCTGTTGGCGAAAGTGAAAGCATCGTTCATCTAGTATTGCTGAAACATCAAGAGGGGGTGTTACATTATCACTTTTCATTGAGATTTCGTTTCCTATCAGCTATTGGTTTCCAAAAACAACCAACTGATCATAGTCCAAAATTCACCAAAGTAACCTGTTTGGGGATTCCTGACCAAATGATCTGTTACAAGTTTGCTTACCTCTTCTTCGGTCAACCCTTCCTCAATGAAGGGTTCCAAAGCTTTTTCTCGCATCCTGTTCAGCTTGGCAATCCCCAGCCCCAACCGCTCGATGGTTTCAACTGCCCCCTGATCGCCGGGAGAAGCCGGACGGATGGAGCCATTCCAGCTATAAGCAAACCTTGTCTCGCAATCTCGATTCAGTGGAGAAACCAACAGTGCAGTATCAAACCAGTTGCCTCTTTTGTGTCCACAATGGCGTGGCTCACCCTTCCTGAGTTGGTTCATACATGAGCACAGCAAGTTCCCATAATCCACCGAGTCTGACCCAGTGGTACTTTGCGGCTGCAAATGTTCAATGTGTGAATCGCCATCGGTCAATCTGCGCTCACAGTAGCAGCAGAGATAGCCTTGCTCTGTCATCAAAGCCTTTTTGACAGCCTTTTTTGTGTCGCCACCCAGGTTGCTGTATGTTGGTTCCCAATTGTCGTTTTTCTTTGCTTTCCACCTGGTGAATTCATCTGGTTCGTTTTCTTTGACAATGTACTTCATTTTCCGATCAGCTCCTTTCGTCTGATCAGAATTTCAATTTTAACGAGTTCAGGGTCCCTTCCTATAATCTCTGCCAAGCTCTTTGCCTCTGATGTGGCACCATCAAGCTCGTCTGCATCAATCAACTCATAAATCTTTTTTATGTCTCGCTGAACTTTATCCGGTCGCGTTGTCTCCAACCCCATCAGGTCTTCAAGAACACTCTCGACAGTCTTGCCGTATGATTCAGAGGTTGGCAAATACTCCAAACCACTGTCGCCCATTTTTAGCAGGAACAGTGAATCAGGTTGTACATGCGTAACTACATGAGGCGAGTGGGTTGAAATCATAAACTGGCAGTTCGGAAAAACCTCAAGAAGGCCGGGAACCACCATCCGCTGCCAACTGGGATGCAGGTGCATATCAATCTTGTCGATTAAAAATACACCTTCTCCCTCCAGCGGATTGTCCAGTGCTGGGTTGGCAATTGCCATGCGACGGGCCATATCTCCCACCATGGCCATCAAACACTTCTCCCCATCGGATAGTTGTTCGACCGAAAGCAACTGCCCACCCTTTTCAACTTCCATGCGCAAGGGGTTACGGCGTACTGTCAGGTTTCTGAATTCCGGCATCAAACGTATCAAAGCTTTACGCACTGCCTCCAGTTGCGGATCGGGGAATTGTGTTCTTTGCTCCTTCGTCAACGCGGAATTGAAATCTTTCGATGACTCCCTAGAAAACAATGACAAATGATCAAACATATCCCGGTCGCGTCGCGCTTCATTCTCCAAGTCCTCACGCTCACGAAACCACTCAAAGAATGTTCTGAAGTTGGCACCACTGATTAAAGACTCATCGTAGGCAGAGACCAGATCAAATCGATGCTTTCGACGAATGCGAAGCGGTATATCGAGTACAGCCCGATTTACAGGATAATAGGCAAAAAGCGGGATGCTAACTTCTCCGCCAAAGCCAGCACTATCGCTCCATATCTGTGCGGCAAACTCCGATGCTTCTGCAAGACTGGAAAGCTCTCTCTCCATATAACCTTTTCTCGCTTTGCCAACCTGCCACTCGTACTCTCTGTTTTGCATCTCAAGGCAGAGTTTCAAACGGGCAAGCGGAAAATCATTTCTGATATCAACCTCGGGAATTGGACGTCCAGAAGCTCCCGGTCGCTTGATCCGGTTGGCCGCCCACGAAAGCAAAATGGCAGCGGCATCCAGTACGGTTGACTTGCCCGCGCCATTCAGCCCAACAAACAAGTTGAGTTGCTTATGAAGATCGAGCACCAGGTTCCGAGAACCACGAAAGTTTTCTAGCTCCAATCGTTTTATATGCATCATATCACAGCCTCCGCTACGCGAACATGATTCCACACAGCTATCTGCCCCCCTCAGCCGCAAAGATCGTCAGTTTGACTGCCGAGCCGATCTGCTCGAATTTAGGCAGCTGTGCCCCCAGTTTGACAGTATCCCGTACCAGATTGAGAAACCCTTCACCTCGCGCTTCCATGAAGGAAGTTCCGGTCAATGGACTGACAAAGTCACGCATAAAACCTGTCAGCAACTGGTTGCGACGAATGGGGTGACAGCCAGCGTAAAGGTTTTCGGGAGTCAGAGTGTTGTGCAAG
>CAZMGQ010000235.1:0-4274 GCA_964565855.1 uncultured Lentisphaerales bacterium
TTGGGCTTGCGGTCGCGGCGGCGCAGTTGCAGCCGTACGGGGGCACCTTCGAGACCGAAGTAGCGGCGCAGTTGGTTGATCAGGTAATCGCGATAGTTGCGCGGGAAGCGCAGAGGATCGTTGACAAAGATGCGGATCGTGACCGGGTTGCGGCCAACCTGGGCGGCATAGTAGATGCGGCCGGGTTTGCCGCTGCGGGAGGGTGGAGACACTGCCGCAGTGGCATCGGCGAGAACGCGGTTGAGGACGCTGGTGGGGAGGGTGGCCTGGGTTTGTTCCGCCACATGGTCGATCGCAGCCAGGCGCTGGCGGATGTTGAAACCGCTGAGGGCCGAGGTGAAGACAACCGGACAGTGGCCCATGAAAGGCAGTTGATGCTCCAGCGTCGGGGTATAGGCCCGTTGGGTTTCCTCGGCCAGATCCCACTTGTTGACAAAAATCAGGCAGCCACGGGCGCTGTCCTTGATCTGACCGGCGAGCTGCTTGTCGAGCAGACCGACACCACGGCTGGCATCCAGCATCAGTACCACGATATCGGCACGCTCGATGCTCTCCTCGGTACGGTAGCGGCTGTAACGTTCGACCGCGGTATCGATGCGGGCCTGGCGGCGGGCACCGGCGGTATCGATCAGGACATAGTGGCGGGCATTTTTGCCATGACCGACTGAGAAGGGGATATCGATACTGTCGCGGGTGGTGCCGGGAATCTCGGAAACTAGCACCCGGTTATCCTGCAGCAGGCGGTTGATGTAGGACGATTTGCCGGCGTTGGGTCGTCCGACAATGGCGACATGCAGCGGACGTTCGCGGCTGCCATCGGCCTCCGTCTCCTCTTCGATCGGCGCTATGTGCTTCAGTGCGTCACTCATCAGATCGTCGAAACCGCGACTGTGCAGTGCCGAAACCGGATAGACCGGGAAGCCGAAGCGCGAAAACTCATCCGCCGCCGCTTCGTGAGCGGCCGTATCGGCCTTGTTGGCGGCCACGACTACCGGCAACCCCCGCTGGTGGAGAATGCGGGCCATCTCTTCGTCGAGCGGTGTGATGCCGGTGGTGACATCGACCACCAGTACGGCAACCGAAGCATCTTCGAGAGCCGCTTTGGCCTGTTCGATGATGCCGGCCTCGATTTGGTCGTGAATTTCCTCGCCGTCGATACTGCTGATGCCGCCCGTATCAATCAGCATGAAACGCTGCCCGTCCCAGGAGACTTCACGCATCAGCCGGTCGCGCGTAACGCCCGCCATCGAGTGAACGATGGCGATGCGTCGTCCGGCGAGGCGGTTGAAGATAGCCGACTTGCCCACATTGGGGCGGCCGACGATAGCCACGATCCCCGGTCGGGACAGGCTTGGCAGGGATTCTTCTGTAATATTGTTTTCCATTGAAATATTCTGTCTTGTGGCTGATTGAGTTTTATTCGATGGCGGCCAGGCTGCCATCCTGCAATTTTTCGACGACCCGGCGCAGCCGGGCGACGCTGCGTTCACGACCGATCAGCGTCAGGATCTCAAAGAGTCCCGGTCCTTCGGCACGGCCGGTGACTGCAACACGCAGCGGATGGACGAGCACTTTGAAGGTCTCACCACGAGATTCACAGAAGCCGCGCAGCGATTTTTCCAGTTCTTCCAGACCAAAGTCACTGCACTCTTCAAGGTGGTCGGCAGTGGCGCTGAGGAGTTCGGCCACGCCATCCTTGAGCAGACGCCGCCGGACGGCTTTCGCATCGAAAGGATAGTCGTCGCTGAAGAAATAAACGCTGGCAGCCGGCAGATCGGCATAGAGTCGCGTCCGTGAGTGGAGCTGGGCGGCGACAGCGGCACGGTAATCGGCGGACCGGGCCTCCAGATCAAAGTCGGCGGCTGTGAGGGTTGCGGTGAACTTCTCCAGAAAGTCTTGCGGCGACTGGCGGCGGATATGTTCGCCATTCATCCAGAGCATTTTCTGCAGGTCGAACTGTGCCGGGTGGGACTTGACCCGTTCGAGGGTGAAGAGCTTGACCATCTCGTCGCGCGACATGACTTCGAGATCATCGCCCGGTGACCAGCCCAGGAGGGCGAGATAGTTGAAGAGCGCCTCCGGCAGAAAACCCTGCTGCTGGAACTCGCCGACAAAGGCTGCCCCGTCGCGCTTGGAGTAGGGACGGCCCTGCTGGTTGACGATCATCGGCAGGTGGGCATAGCGGGGCGGCTGGCGACCGAAAGCCTCGAAGAGGGCAACGTGCTTGAAGGTATTTTCGACATGGTCGTCGCCCCGGATGATGTGGCTGACATCCTGCGTGATGTCGTCGAGAACATTGGCCAGATGGAAAACCGGGGTGCCGTTGGAGCGGACGATTACAAAATCAGTCACGTCTTCGGCACGCTTGGCGAGGCGGCCCTTGACGAGGTCGTCGAAGGCGACTTCGCCCACGCGCGGCATGCGGAAGGTGATGCACTCACCCTGGCCGGTGTTGCCCCTGTCTTCGCGGTAAGCCAGGCCACGGGCGACCAGCTCCTCGGCGGCAGCGACGTGGTGCTCGGTTTCGGCCGACTGGTAGAGAGGCTCCTCATCATAGTCCAGCCCCAGCCATTCCATACAATCGAGCAGTGTCCGGATCGCTTCGGGCGTCGAGCGTTCACGATCCGTATCTTCGATACGCAGCAGAAATTTGCCGTCGTGATGACGGGCAAAGAGCCAGTTGAAGATGGCGGCACGGATGTTGCCGATATGGACATTGCCGGTAGGACTCGGCGCAAAACGTACACGGACAGACATGGATACTCCCAAAACCCGCAAGGGGCGATTCGAAAAACAAATGAAAAACTAAACTCTAAGTCGTCGCAAAGAGATCCGGCGGATAGCTTCCCCCGGCGGCGAGAGCCGCCAACCGTGCGACAACCAGCGGCCGGTCGGCGGCGTTGGTCACGCCGAACCATTCGGCATCGCAACGCAACACATCCAGCGTGGCACGGCCGGAGGTTACCAGATCGCTGACAACTGACGGCACGAAGTACTCGCTCTTGAGATCCTGCCCCTGATTCGCCAGAAAGCTGCTGAAACCCTCGGCAAGGGCATCGACAAAGCTGCGTTTGAAGCCGAAGAGATTCATCGAAACCGGCGTATCCGGTGCCAGCACTTGGCCGCGTGAGCGGATGGTGCCGTCGGCCTCGAGGGCGATGGCGGTATGTTCCTCAAGCCGCGTCAGGCGGCCTCGTGAATCGACTTCACAGACTCCGCGCGAGACGCTGCCATGCTCGGAAAGGGTACGACCAACCTCGTAAGCCGCCATGGCATAGGCATCCGGCTCAGTGGCCGTACGGTCGAGAAACTCCGCCAGCAGCGCAAAGCCCGAGTGACCGTAAAAGTCATCGGCATTGACGATGGCAAACGAGCCTTTGATGATCCGGCGGGCCGCCAGCAGAGCATGACCCGTACCCCAGGGCTTGGTACGTTCCGGGGGCGGGGCAAAGCCGTCGGGCAGATCGTTCAGCTCCTGGAAGGCATACTGCACTGCAGTCCGCTCTTCCCAGCGCTGGCCGACGATGCGGCGGAAATCGGCTTCGATATCACGACGGATAACGAAAACCACTTCGTTGAAACCGGAGCGTAGCGCATCATGGATCGAATAGTCGAGAATAAATTCACCGGCCGGACCTACGGGATCCATCTGTTTAAGACCGCCATAGCGGCTGCCGATACCGGCGGCGAGAATAACGAGTTGTTTGTGAGTCATGGTCAGTAGTTTGCTGTGGTCGGTGAGACGCTGCCACTGTCGATGGGCGGTAGGCCGAGACGCTGGCGGGCTTCGTCGAGTATCTGCTGGGTGGCCGTGGCACCGACCCGCGAGACTCCCAGCTCACGCACTTGCAGCAGACGGTCGAGAGTGCGAACGCCGCCGGCGGCCTTTACTTGAACTGTGTCAGGACTGTGCTGACGCATCAGCACCAGATCCTCATCCACTGCGCCGGAAGTGCCGTAGCCGGTGCTGGTCTTGACCCAGTCGGCTCCGGCGGCGGCCGCCAGCTCGCAGAGGCGGATTTTGTGTGATTCTTCGAGGTAACAGTTTTCAAAAATCACCTTGAGTCTGGCACCGGCGGCATGGACGAGATCGGCGAGGGCTTTGATCTCGTCACCGACGAGGTCCCACTTTTCCGAGAGTACGGCCGAGATGTTGACGACCATATCCAGCTCGACTCCGCCATCGTCCAAGGCCTGTTCGGCTTCCTTGAGCTTGATGGAGGTGACATGGCCGCCATGGGGAAAACCGATGACCGTCGAGGGTCTGATACCGC
>CAZMGQ010000236.1:0-4258 GCA_964565855.1 uncultured Lentisphaerales bacterium
AGCCGTACTGCCGCTACCCGAACTGGCTGCTCGAACTGCACATCTTCAGCCGGACCGCTGTAAACGCAGCGTACGACAGGCTCCGGTGGGGGACTGCCGGGCAGTCCGATCATCGGCGAAGTAACCCAGACGCTGTCGCCATCACGGTACAAGGCCCCACCCTCAGGAGCTTCCAGCTTGGCTGCCGGATCAATTCCATCCAGTTTTACAGTCAGGCTGGCACCCGGCAGATTATCCGGCAGTGACAGCGCCAAGCGCCCCTGTTCGACCTTCACCTCCACCGCCTTGGCAGCCCGGACGTAATCGATTACTTCGCCGGTCGGGGCACACCAGAGGTTGTCGCCACCTGCTGCACCGAAACGCGCCGCAATCTCATCCAGCCGCTCGACCCAGCGCTGATAGTTGGCCGATGCCTGATTGGTGCTGATACCGTGAGTAAAGTCGATGTGCAGCACGCCTTTGTCGGGTCCGTTTTCAGCCGGAAACATCGCCATCGGCCGTCCCTTGCCGCTATTCGCCCAATATCCTTCATCCAGGTAGGAGCGGGTGAGGTTGTAAAAGTTGAACTCAGGGTCATAAAGCGGATTGGAGCGTCCGGCCGATACGCGACTGCCGCCATACATGCCAAACTCTTCCAGATGGTTGCGGTAATCCACATAGCCATTGGGATAGACAAACGCAGTCGGACTGCGTCCACCCAGCCGGGCGGCAAGGATCGTCTGACTCCAGAAAAGATCCAGCCGGAACTCATCAGCCGTTAGCAGATGCGGCGGATTTCCATAACTGTGTCCCCGATGGGCGTAACTGTGGTTGATGACGCCCCACCCTGCGGCCACCAGTTGCTCTACCTCCGGCCACTGTATGATGGTGCTGTTGCGCGTATCGATCGAGTTGACAATAATCGCCGCCCCGCCGACAAAAGGAAGCTTGCGGCCACCCGCCACTCCGGGCGGTGCATCTGTAAAGGCATAACGTGCCAGCAGCGGCTGGACGACCCTGACAGTACTGATCGGCCCGTCGTCGATCTCAACCGCATAGGCCCAGTCTTTGCCATACTTGAATTGACATACAGTGGCTGTTGGCAGGGGCGTGCCGGAACCGGCCTTCCATTCCCAGGTCCACCTCGCCGGCTCGGCTGTAGCAGGCCCAGGCAGCAGGATTCCGGCCCACACGGCCACCATGCACCCGGCCAGCAGAGTGCGCTTCTTTTTAACGGTATGTGTCAAGGCAAGCTCCATTCGTTCGCATCAAAATTGCTTCAGTCGGTTCAAGAACTCATCACAGTCAGATTCAGCACTTCAGGCACTGCCGTCCAATCACGTTCAGCAGCGATCATTTTGAGACGTGCACCCACTCCATTAAAGAGCTCCCGCTCGAGTGCGCGACAACGACGGGGGGATGCCCCTTCACCGAGCAGGCTGTGTACCACCTGTTCGAGCTTGCGCAGACCGAGCGGACCATGGCCGGACGTGTCATCCCAGACTTCGGCCATTGCCATCAGGGCTGCATCGAGGCTGCGGACGAGTGACAGCTCGGTCTGCGGACCGGAGCCGCACGCCAGCCGTTCCAGATCCAGTATCCAGAGCGTCCCACCACCGGCAATCTCCCACGAGGCGGCGGTAACAATGCCGCTACCGAAAATCAGCAGACGTCGCGCCAGCTCTCCGGCCCCCAGATCGCGAAAAACCCTGGCCGAAATCCCGGCCAGCAAAGGGCGGCTGTCTGCTCCCGAGATGTCCGGCAGTACCAGCCGCAACGTTTCCCCGACAGCTTCGATGGTCGTCTCCTTTATATCCGGATCCTGACCACTCACGGCATAAACATCGGCAATCATCTCACGCAGCAGGAGATCGGGACGGCCGTCTTTGGGCGAACTGTCTCCAGTCCATCTCAACCCTGACCTCCCAGGCTGGCAATTTCGTTCAGAAACTGCTGCACATCGGCAAAACGTCGATACACTGAGGCAAACCGTACATAAGCCACTTCATCAAACGCCTGCAGCACTGTCATCGCCATCTCACCGATGGCACTGCTCGGCACATCCCGCTCGTACTGCTCTTCGACCCGTTCAATAATCACATCCGTCAGAGCCTCGATCTGCTCCATCGTGACCGGCCGTTTGCGGCAAGCCCGTGCAATACCATCCACCAGTTTGCGACGGCTGAACTCCTCGATCCGCCCGTCCCGCTTGGTCACCATCAGGGCATCGCGCAGAATTTCCTCGTAAGTCGTATAACGCGTGCCGCAGGAAAGACAGACCCGCCGGCGCCGGATGGCAGCGCCATCACGCGCCGAACGACTCTCAAGCACCTTGTCTTCGGGATGGGCACATGCGGGACAGCGCATGATTAAAGTACCTGTTCCAGCATTGGCAACACCGCTTCCGGCGTCGATCCGTCCACGATCAGAGTCAGGTCATCCGGCGGAGCAGTAGTGCAATCGTCGTCACAGTATATGACTGCCGGTATCCCCCTGATTGAGGGCATCGCCCGTACCAGTTTCAACAGCTCGGCAGCCGACAACTCCGCCAGATCGGAACGTACCAGCAACAGATCATACTTGTCGGCCAGCAACTGCTCGAGGGCCAGTGGACCCGATGTCGTGGAAGCCACCTCATACCCGGCACCTTCCAGCCCCAGGCTGAGCCCGGCGAGCCGCTCCCGGTCGTCATCAGCCAGCAAAATTCTGCGTGCTGCCGTCTCCGCCTGCGGTGCAGGTTCGGCATAACGCTCTCCCCCGCGCAGAAAGAGAATCCGTCCGACCTCGGCCAGCAAAGCCTCGGGATCAGCCGGTTTGGCCACAAACCCATCTACCTCCGTGCTGGCAAAAAACTCGGCCATCTGTGCCCGTGCCGTCAGCACCAGCACCGGGTGACGCGGTTTCCCTGAGGCATCGGTAATTTTTTCGAGAAAGCCCACTCCCCCCATTCCGGGCATGCTCATATCGAGAATTATCAGGTCGGGACGCAGCAATTGCAGCTTTTCAAGCGCCTGTTCGCCGCTCTCGGCTGTCTTGACATCGTATCCCTCGAATCTTAAAAACTGGCTGAGATTGGTCAACAGATTGGGATCGTCGTCCACCAGAAGTATTTTGCGTTTCATAATCAGTGGCTCCATAAAAAACGGACAGAGTCGGAGAGGCAGCCCCCGCCCTTCACGCTCAAGGTACTCTTTTTACACTCTCAAAGGCAAGAAAATTCACCGCTTGCAAAACAGGCCTGCATGGGCTAAATTAGTGGTTTGTTCAAGCGCCCGTAGCTCAATCGGATAGAGCGTCTGCCTCCGGAGCCGAAGGTTGTGGGTTCGATCCCCGCCGGGCGCACCATTTTGCTATAAAAATATCTGCATAGCAGATTACATTACTGATTTGCTGTAGCAGAACAGTTGCCCTATACTGAGGGCATGAACACCAGCACTTTCGGAAAAGGTTTCCTCCTGTTCTGTATGGCTGTCGGCCTGTCTTCACATGGCAAATCAGAAGCAGTCCCTCAGGAGCAGTTGCAGGCAGTCTTCAAAATCCATGTGACTTCCCTCAGTCCCGACTATGCCCAGCCCTGGCAGAACGGTTCGCAACGCAAAGGCAACGGCAGCGGATTTCTCATCGAGGGCAAACGTCTGCTGACCAATGCCCACGTCGTTTCCGACGCCACTTTCATCGAAGTTCAGGCCCATGGCGACAGCCGCAAATATCCGGTCCGGGTAGCTTTTGCCGGACACGACTGTGATCTGGCTGTGCTGGAACCGGAGGACGAATCGATTTTCGACGGCCTGAAACCGATGGAGCTGGGTGATGCTCTGCCGGAGCTGGGCGAAGAGGTTCACGCCATCGGTTTTCCCATCGGCGGCCGGATGCTCAGCCTGACGCGCGGCGTCGTTTCACGGATCGACATGCAGCGCTATATCCACAGCGGTGTCGATGCCCACCTGGTTCTGCAAACCGATGCCGCCATCAACCCCGGCAACAGTGGTGGCCCCGTCATTCTCGACGGCAAGGTCGTCGGCGTGGCCTTCTCAGGCATGTCTGTAGGTCAGAATATCGGCTATGTCATCCCGCTGCCCGTTGTTCGACACTTTCTCGACGATATTGCCGATGGTCACTATCATGGCTACCCCGAGCTGGGAGTCAGCACAATTGACACCCGCAACCCGGCCTGGCGCAGCAAACTCGGACTCGACCGCGAGGAGCGGGGCGCAATTGTCAACTTTGTCAGCCCCTACGGAGCCGGCCACAACCGCCTCATGCCGGGCGATGTCCTGCT
>CAZMGQ010000237.1:0-4244 GCA_964565855.1 uncultured Lentisphaerales bacterium
TAGTGATAGCCTTGCCGGTACGGTCAACCTCCATCAGGCGGTAGTTGCTGGGAGTGAAGAAAACGCCGGAGGGACGTGAGAGACGTCCGGTGAACTGGCCGTTGCGTCCCTGTTGGTGACGGGGAGAAAGACGGTCGGCCGGGATACGGGCCGGTCCGACGGTTTGGTAAGCTGCCGGATCCTGCGGGAAGAGCACACGGGGCTGAACAGGCCTGGTACTGGTGGCTATGGCGCTGCCTGAGACCGGCTGAACCGGAATCGTTTTGCCCGAGCCGGAGGGTTTTTCCCAGGAAGTGGGTTGGGGTGGAGTGCCGGTGCCGGCGACAGTTCTTGCGGGGGGAGGGGGGGGAGGAGGTTTGACGGTGGGGGTCGGCGTTTTGACAGTGGAAGGTGGCGGGGCTGCGGGAGGTGTGGGAGTGGCAGGAGGTGGCACGACGACCGGCTCCCGTACCGGGGGACGTTCGACGACGGTGGTCGAGGTTGTGAACGCCGGAGCTGCCGTGGGTTCGGGCTGAGGGGGTGTTGCCGGTGTCACAGGGGGAGGGAACTCTACAATAACCTGCGGCTCGCCCGGCGCAACGGCTGTTGGCAGGGGAGGGGGAGGAGGCAGGTCCGGCACAGTTGGTGTTGACCTGATCGGTGGCTGTTCGATGACAATCGGCGGCGGCATGGTGGTGGCCTGGGCGATGGCGGCTACAGCGGGGATTGCCGGGGGTGGTGCGGCGGGAGATGGTTCTACCCTGGAACGACCATCCTGTGAGATAACCTCGACATAGTCGCGGCTGATCCAGAGGGAGGTGCCTTCCGGCGGGGCGATTTTGAGCCAGTCGCCGAGGCGTCCACGCTGTGTGACGGCCGTACCGCGACGCAGGCTGCCGACAACATGGAAGTTGAGCCCGGCACCGGCACGCACCTGGGCGCGACTGACGATGACGGCACCGTCGTGCACCAGTTCGGCAAAAATCCAGAGGTCGATTGAAGACGGGGGGACGACCTGCACCCACTGGTCGGCAGTGCTGGAGAGGCCGATCAGTTCCGTGCCGGTCGAGACCTGACCGACGACCTCAGAATCTTCTCTGGCTGACGCCCTCAGATTGACACGGTCGCCTGTCACACGCAACAGGGCTCCATGACTGGTTTGCACGATTGCCAACGCCAGCAGGGGTGCCACCCAGGGCCAGTATTTACGCATGACAGATTCCCTCCCTAAGTCCATAAAACGGAAAACGCACCACCGGAACGGTCCTGGCGCGGACATCCCGTGTGGTGCGGTCGGTGACGCGCGCCCGGCGCGCTGCTTTACTCTTCCGGTTTCGTTTTGGGGAGTCCGAAACCGCTCGAGCCTTCTTTCCACTCACCACGTTTGCGCATCAGGTCGACACGCTCAAAACGTTTGAGGACATTACGCTTGGCTCTGATCTTGCTGGAACCTTTTAAACTCTTGTGCTGACTCATGGTATGCTGCCTTTTTTAACAACCGTACAGTAACCGCATCATTGCTGAGGCGGCCTTCGGGTCTTTGAACAGTTTCAATCCTAGCAATTTGTCGCAGGGCCGTCAATTGCCGATTTTTCCGCGTTGAAAAAGGGAGAGACGACAGTTGCGTCGGACGTGGGTTGCGGACGGTTCAGCTTCCGTTTGTTCCGGTGCCGAAGCAGGTGCCGCCTTCCGGAATTTGATAGGCGGGCGGTGGTGCGCCGGTATCGGTGGGGGCAAGTGCTCCGATGACAGCGGCAGCGGCCATACGGGGTGCCGGTGCTGTGCCGGCCCTGTGGATCAGCTCGGGACGCATGGCCTTGAGGATATCGCTGCCACCGGCCAGAGTTTTCGACTTGATGCCGTTCTGGGCCAGAATCCGGTGGGCAAAGTAGCTGCGGACTCCGATTTTGCAGTAAAGGTGGTAAACTTTGTCCGGGTCGAGCGTCTCGACCTGATCGCGCAGCTCGCCGATCGGAATATTGATGGCGTTGGGCAGGCGCCAGTTGATGAACTCGTTCCGGGTGCTGACGTCGAGGATCACGGCCTCGGGCGGCAGGGAATCATAATCCTCGCTGTACCAGAACCTGATATCGCCCCGCAGCATGTTCATGGCGATGAAGCCTGCCATGTTGACCGGGTCCTTGGCGGCACCATAGGGTGGGGCATAGGCCAGTTCGAGGTGTTCGAGGTCGGCCACGGTCAGATTGCCACGCATGGCGGTCGCGACGACGTCGATACGTTTGTCGACACCGTCGTAACCGGCGATCTGGGCGCCGAAGATCTTCTTTTCATTCGGGCAGAAGAGCAGTTTGAAGTGCATCTGTGCCGTACCGGGATAGTAGGTGACGTGTCCGAAGGGGTGAAGGTAAACCTTGCTATATTCTGTACCGGCCCGCTTGAGTGATTTTTCGTTGAGCCCGGTAGTGGCGACAGTGAGGTCGAACACCTTGAGTACCGAAGTTCCCTGGGTGCCACGGTAGGCGCTGTCGCGTCCGCAGATGGCATCGGCGGCGATGCGCCCCTGGCGGTTGGCCGGGCCGGCGAGCGGCACGTAGGAGGGATTTCCTGTGACGAAGTCGGGTGTTTCGATGACATCACCGGCGGCGTAGATATCCGGGTCGGAGGTACGCATCTGCGCATCGACGACGATGCCGCCCCGGGCGCCGAGTTTGAGACCGGCAGCGGCGGCGAGATCACTGAAGGGGGTCGAGCCCAGTGCGAAGACCACGAGGTCGGTTTCGATATGGACGCCATTTTCCAGCATCACAATCACGCGGCCTTCCTCATCGCGGAAACCGCTGACGGCGGCTCCGGTCAGGACCTTGACGCCGTGGCGTTCGAGTTCGTCCTGGACAAAGAAGGCGATTTCGGGGTCGAGTGGCACCATGAGCTGGGGCATTTTTTCGACGATGATGACCTCGAGGCCACGTTCGCGCAGGTTTTCGGCCGCTTCGATACCGATAAAGCCGCCCATGACCACGGCCCGTTTGGCGCCGGCCCGGAGGGCGGCGAGGATACCGTCCATATCGGCGATGTTGCGCAGCTCGTGGATGGCTGGATGGTCGAGCCCCGGCATAGGGGGACGCAGAGCCTTGGCGCCGGGAGCGAGGATCAGTTTGTCGTACTTTTCGATCGATTTGACACCACTGCGGACATCCTCCACCTCCACCAGATGTGCTTCGGGGTGGATGGCGGTGACTTTGTTGAAGATCCGCACATCGATATTGAGCGATTCACGGAGAGATTCGGCCGTCTGCACCAGCAGGCTGCGGCGTTTGGCGATCGTGCCGCCGATATGATAGGGCAGGCCGCAGTTGGCAAACGAGACGAACTCATCTTTTTCGAAAACGATGATTTCAGCTTTTTCGTCGAGACGACGCAGGCGGGCGGCGGCCGACATGCCGGCGGCCACGCCGCCAACAATCAGAACTCTCATGTGGTGCTCCGTATTTTCTCAGCTTTTTTCTTGGCGCAACGAGTGCGTACACAGTTCAGGATGGTTAAAGCATCGGAATTGATGATCTGGTACCAGACTTCCTTGCCCCGGCGTTCCGATCCCAGCAGGCCGGCGGTGCGCATTTTGCCCAGATGCTGCGAGAGTGCGCCCTGGGTGCCACCCAATCCTTCGGCGATGATATGGACCGGTGAGGGGCCGTGGAGGTCGAGGTATTCCACGATCTGAAGACGGTAGGGGTGTCCCAGTACACGCAATATCTCGGCCATCTCGTCGAGAAATGGCACCGATAGAGCAGCACTGTTGAGTTGTTGGTTTTTGGCCATGACACTTCCTCTTCGGAAAAAACATCGGCGAGGATATATCATGTTATCAGGATATGTCAATATGCTAATTTCTACAAAATTCAGATTAGAAGGTGACGGGGGGTGGTGGATATGATACTTTAAGCATAGTTTTATCAGACAAGGGAGAATCGATGCAGAAATCAACCAGTCGTACAATTACATTTAATCTTCCGTGGGATGACGCACCGATCGACTTGCGGTTTCTTTTTGAAGATGAAAAACCGGCTGGCAAACATGGTTTCCTGACTTGCGACAAGGACAAAATGGTTTTTGAGGATGGAACGGAGGCGCGTTTCTGGGGCGTGAACTTCAACAGCGCAGCCAACTTTCCGTCGCATGACCACAGCGAAAAAGTCGCGGTACGGCTGGCCAAGTTCGGGATCAACATGGTGCGCTTCCACCAGTTGGACGGCGACTGGTCGACACCCAACATTTTTCAGTTTACCAAGGGTGAGCGTCTCGAC
>CAZMGQ010000238.1:0-4237 GCA_964565855.1 uncultured Lentisphaerales bacterium
GGACAGACAAAATGTCCGTCCTACATAGACGGCTCAGCACAGCTTCGCCCTCCAGCATAAAACTTCCTCCTTCGTGTCTTAGTGCCTTTGTGTGAGATAATTTCACACCCTATAGCCTCTGCCTTATCCGCGTTTATCTGTGTCTATCTGTGGTTTTCTCTCTCCACGCTGCAGTACATCCCACAACACCAGCTTTTCCGCGGCTTTCCGCGGTTTTTATTAGTGCCTTCAGGGCTATCTCTGGACAGACAAAATGTCCGTCCTACATAGACGGCTCAGCACAGCTTCGCCCTCCAGTTTAAACTCTCTCCTTCGTGTCTTTGTGACTTTGTGTAAGATATTAAGCCTCATCTGGCCCGAGCTGGAGCTCGGGGTTCCCAGGCATGCGACACGTCGTTGTCTCCCCTTTTCCGCGCCTTCCGCGGTTGTTTTCTGTCCGACGTGGCGGCGCCAAAAAGTTTGCGCCGCCGCCCGCCGACAGGTACAGTCTTACTTCGTCAGCTGATCTGTCATCAAAAAGGAACATGCTATGCGCAGGTTTGGAATCGTCTTCACTCTGGCTGCTTTATGCGGCGCAATCCAGTCTCAGGCGGCAAGACCCGTTGCCCGTTGGGATATTGTCCCCGATCAGCGCTTTGCCGGCACCTTCGAGGCCGGTGTCTGTGCCTTCCACCTCGACGGCGTCAAGGTTGAGTTCAGTGTCAACGGCAAACCTCTCACAACTGTCGAAAACCCCACCCGTAATCCACGTACCGGTGTCTGGGAACACTGGGTGCCGCTGAAGGCGGCCGATTATGACGACGGTCCGGTCGAGCTGACTGCCAGAGCTGTTTCGCTGGGCGAAGAGCCCGAAAACTACAACCTGCCTCCGCTGCGTCTCTATGCCAATGCCGCAGGCAGTCTCACGGTTTCGGTCACCAACTGGGTCGATGCTGCCGAGGGGCTCGACACCAACCCCGGCACCGAGGCCGAACCCTTCCGCAGTCTGGCGGCGGCCGTCAAAAAGACGCCGGTCGGCGGTACGATCAACCTGCAGGCTGGCACCTACAGCAGTGCCAGTCTCGGCGGCGGCTCCAAACGCGACTACTGGACCACAATTCAGGCGGCACCCGGCACTGAGCGGGATGCGGTGGAGATCGCCGGCGGTCGACCGAGCACCCAGCGCCTCCGCTGGCGCAACCTGAGTGTTTTCTGCGACTATCGTGGTGGCTATACGACAATCATGGTGGGAGAAAACGGCAGTCACCTGATCTGGCTCGACAATTGCCGTGCCTATAACAAACAGGGACGCTGGGCCGCCGACTCGACGACTTTCGGCAATCGCTATGTCGCCTATGTCACGGGCGGACTGACCACCGAAATGAACAACGGTCCGGGTGCAAGCCTGATCCGTGATCACCGTATCGAGAAAATCGGCTCCGACGCCTTCACCGGATCCGACAAGCTGGTTGTCAACAGCAGTTGCCGTGACATCGACCCCGGCACCACCGGAGCACACCCCGACTTCCATCAGTCACATGCCGTGGCCCCCAACTGGGTGCATGATGTGATCCTCTACAACGTCAGTGGTACCGAATGCATCAGTCAGGGGCTCTTCGGTGTCCGGCTGCGCGACTCGGCTTTTGTGAATGTGCTTTTCGAAAAAGGCGACACTGTCATGTACAGCCAGTATTCCGACGTCATGGAAAACGTGCTCTTCCTGCATCTGACAATCGTGCGGCAGAGCTGGCTCTGGCGTGCCTCTTACAGTCCGACGGATGTACATGTCGTCAACGGCGTCTTTCAGAACATGAGCGGTTATGTCGGCGACGGCAGTGCCGGTCTCTGGATTGCCGATAACCACTTTGTCGATGCCTCACGGGCCCCCGGCTCCAATGTCACCACCGGCGACCCGCATTTTGCCAATGTCACAACCCGTGATTTCCATCTGCTCAAGCCCTCTCCCGCCATCGGCAGCGGCCGGACGCTCCAGTGTGTGCCAGCCGATATCAACGGAGTACGTCATCCGGAAACGGGTCGCAACCGTGGCGCCTATGCCATCCCGCCGGACACAACGACCATGCTCTCCGTCGCCGGATCGGAAAAATAGGATTGGATAGAGAAGTTTTGCTGAAATTGCTGCGCTTTAGGCGGTTTTTATTAGCTGTTTCATAGCTATCTCTGAACAGACAAAAATGTCTGTCCTACATAGATGGCAAGGGCCTGCCGCCCTCCCATACGTGGCAGAGTCCAGACACTGCCACACCATAATACGGACACATCTTTGCAAGATTCAGGTTTCCTGATCTCGTCGCCTTTTCATCTATATACTAGAAAACCCATTGCAAAAGTCGTGTTGGCATGGTTGGTGCTTCAAGTGTTTTATGACGAACAACACAAATCTATCCAGCCGGCTGGTAAATTACTTCTTGCGCAACCGGGTCATAACACTGGTGTTGCTGGCAGCAGTACTGCTGTGGGGACTGGTGACAGCTCCCTTCAACTGGTATCGGGGCATCCTGCCCGGCGATCCGGTGCCGGTGGATGCAATTCCCGACATCGGCGACAATCAGCAGATTGTGGCCACGGAGTGGATGGGACGCTCGCCCAAGGATGTACAGGAGCAGATTACCTATCCTTTAACTACGGCCTTGCTGGGCGTGCCGGGGGTCAGGACGATCCGCAGCAGTTCAATGTTCGGCATGTCATTTATCTATGTCGTTTTCGAGGAAAAGGTGGAGTTTTACTGGAGCCGCTCGCGCATTCTGGAAAAGCTGAACTCGCTGCCGGCCGGGACACTGCCACAGGGAGTGACACCGACACTGGGACCGGATGCAACGGCGCTGGGGCAGATCTTCTGGTACACGCTGGAAGGCCGCAATCCTGTTGACGGGAAACCGACCGGTGGCTGGGGACCGGATGAGTTGCGAACCGTTCAGGACTTCTATGTGAAGTACGGTCTGGCAGCGGCCGAAGGCGTGGCCGAAGTGGCGTCGGTTGGGGGCTTCGTCAAGGAGTATCAGGTGGATATCAATCCCGATGCGCTGCGGGCGCACGACCTGACGATCATGGACGTGATGGAGGCCATCCGGCAGAGCAACCTCGATATCGGCGCCGAAACACTGGAGATCAACAAGGTCGAATATCTGGTGAGAGGCCTGGGCTATATCAAGAGTGTGGCGGACCTCGAAGAGGCGGTGGTGGCGGTGCGTGGCGGGGCGCCGATCAAGATCAGGGACGTGGCTTTTGTGAACCTGGGGCCGGCAACGAGACGCGGCGGTCTGGACAAGGAAGGGATCGAGGCTGTCGGAGGTGTCATTGTGGCACGTTACGGTGCCAACCCGTCACAGGTGATCGACAACGTCAAGGCCAAGATCAGCGAACTGGCCCAGGGACTGCCGGAAAAACGCTTGGACGACGGCACTGTTTCCAAAGTGACGGTGGTGCCGTTTTATGATCGTTCGGGATTGATCAGCGAGACAATCGGCACGCTGGAGTCGGCTCTGAATCACGAGATTGTGATCTCGATTATTGTCGTGATCGTGCTGATCATCAACCTGCGGGCCTCGCTGGTGATTTCGAGCGTCCTGCCACTGGGAGTGCTGGCGACCTTTATCGTCATGCGCTATCTGGGAGTCGAGGCAAACATCGTGGCACTCTCGGGAATTGCAATCGCGATCGGTGTCATGGTGGATGTGGGGGTGGTGCTGGTAGAGAACATCGTCCGTTATATGGACGAGGAGCGGGAGGCAGGACGGGAGAGCCGCGGCCCGGCTCTGGCCGAACTGATCTCAAAGGCTGTGGGCGAGGTTTCGACCGCGGTGACAACGGCCATGGCGACGACTGTCGTCAGCTTTCTCCCTGTCTTTGCGATGCAGGCCCAAGAGGGCAAGCTTTTCAAGCCGCTGGCCTTTACAAAAACTTTTGCACTGCTCTCGGCATTTGTGCTGGGCCTGACGATTCTGCCGACGCTGGCTTACTACATCCTGGGCTGGCGGGTGCAACGGTTCCGCTGGAAATTTCTGGGGAATGCCGCCCTGATGGCGATCGGGGCAGCTCTGGCATACCACAGTCAGCGGACAGTACTGCTGTTGCTGCCCTTGATGGGGCTGAACAACCTGATCGTGACACGCTGGAAAACGGCGCGACTGACCAATGCCATCAACGTTATCCTGACGCTCTGGCTGGCTCTCTATTATCTGGCGGGGGAGTGGCTGCCGCTGGGCACCGGCGCGAGCTTCGGCAAAAACTTCGGCTT
>CAZMGQ010000239.1:0-4227 GCA_964565855.1 uncultured Lentisphaerales bacterium
CCATCGCCCTTGTAAAACAGAACCCCTACCGTCTCTGCCGCGATGTCTGGGGCATCGGCTTCAAGACTGCTGACAAAATCGCCATGCATGTCGGCATCCCCCGCGATTCACTGGTCCGAGCCAGAGCAGGACTGCTCTATACCCTGCAGACCCAGACCGATGAAGGACACTGCTTCGGCATCGAGGCCGACCTGTTGCTGCAAGCCCAGGCACTGCTGGGCATCCCGGTTGAAATTCTGATGGATGCCCTGCAGGATGAAATCGAGGCGGGTGACCTGGTTAAGCAGGACGAACGTATCTATCTGGCACACCTTGCCCGGGCCGAGCAACGGGTAACCGACAAACTGTGGCGCCTGCTGGATGCCGAATCCCCCTTCCGCCCGATCGATGCTCCGAAGGCACTGGCATGGGTCGGCCCCCGCATCGGCATTGAGCTCGCCCACACACAAATCCAGGCACTGGAAATGGCACTCACCCACAAAGTTGCCATTATTACGGGCGGTCCGGGTGTCGGCAAAACAACCATCATCCGGGCTCTGGTCGAAATCTTCGGAGCCCGCAAACTGACCGTCCGCCTGGCCGCCCCCACCGGCCGCGCCGCCCGGCGCCTCGAAGAGGCTACCGGTATCGAGGCCCAGACCATCCACCGGCTGCTCAAGTACAATCCCCAGTTTCACCGCTTCGAACATGACGACGACAATCCCCTGACGGGCGAGATCTTCATCGTCGATGAATCCTCCATGATCGACCTGCCGCTGGCCGAAGACTACCTGACAGCCCTGCCGGACAATGGACACGTCATTTTCGTCGGCGATACCGATCAACTGCCCAGTGTCGGACCGGGCAACTTTCTGCGCGACCTGATCACCTCCGGCACAATTCCCTGTACCAGGCTCGATACTATTTTCCGCCAGAAGTCGGGCGGCGATATCGTCCGCAACGCCCACCGCATCAACCATGGGGAAAAAATCGAGTCGGGCCAACATGGCCAACAGTCGGATTTCTTCTTCATTCCCTCCGAAGATCCCGACCGGGTGATTGCCAGCGTTATCGAGCTGGTATCCCGACGCATCCCGCGCACCTTCGGCTTTACCGCCCTGACAGATATTCAGGTCCTGACACCCATGCGTCGCAATCAGCTCGGCAGCGACAACCTCAATCAGGTGCTGCAGGAAGTGCTCAACCCCAGTGGCCCCTCAGTACAGCGGCTCGGCCGCACCTACCGCGTCGGCGACCGGATCATGCAAATCCGCAACAATTACGACAAGGGCATCTTCAATGGCGATATCGGCTTCATCACCGCCCTGGATCAGGATGCTGCGATGTTGGAGGTCGATTTTGACGGACGTCCGATACAGTACGATTTCTCCGACCTCGACGAGCTGGTACATGCTTTCGCCTGCTCGATCCACAAGTCGCAGGGCAGCGAATATCCCGTGGCGGTGATTGTTCTCGCCACCCAGCACTTCAAGCTGCTGCAACGCAATCTGCTTTACACAGCCGTGACTCGTGGCAAAAAACTGGTCTGTCTGGTGGGCTCCCACAAGGCTGTCCACATCGCCACCGTCAACAACGACATCCACGAACGTCGCACAGCCCTCAGCGAACGTCTGCGTGAACCACCCGAACCTGAGAGCCCATGATCTTTACAATTCGCAGAGATCCAGTCTCTTTTCTTTAGCTGTTTGTCGAAGCTTTTGATAACATGCCAACTATGCAGCCAACAGAAAAAAAACCGGACGAAGAACACATCGAAATCCTCTTTGCCGATATCGACGACACCATGACCACCGACGGACTGCTCCCGGCGGAAACTTTTGCAGCCCTCTGGGAGGCTCATCGCAGCGGCTTGCGTATCGTGCCGGTTACCGGCCGCCCCGCCGGCTGGTGCGACCACATTGCACGTATGTGGCCGGTCGATGGCGTAATCGGTGAAAACGGAGCCTTCTACTTCCGCAAAACCGCTGATGGCATCCAGCGTCAGCATGTCCAGACCGAAGATGAACGAGCCGCCAACCGCCGAAAGCTCGAACAAATACGCCGCGAAGTACTGACCGAGGTGCCCGGCTGCGGCATTGCCTCCGATCAGGCCTGGCGCGAATATGACCTGGCCGTCGATTTCTGCGAAGATGTCCCACGTCTCGACTGGGACGCCGTACAGCGCATAGTCGATGTTTTCGAGCGCCACGGTGCTGTCGCCAAAGTCAGTTCGATCCACGTTAACGGCTGGTTCGGCGACTTCGACAAACTCTCTATGACACAACGCTACATTCGTGATGTGGATGATCGCGATTTCTCCAGCAGCCCCGAATGTTATGCCTTTGTCGGCGACTCGCCCAACGACGAGCCCATGTTCGCCGCCTTTGTCCACTCCTTCGGTGTCGCCAATATCCGCGAATTTCTCGATCGCCTGACACATCACCCGCGAACCATCGTCTCCGCCGCTGGCGGTGCAGGGTTTGCCGAAGTAGTTGCACGCATCGTCAAGGCCCGCCGTAATCGCGATAATTCCGGCAGTTGATCCTCAGGTGCAATATGGCAAATTTACAAGACTCCAAAAATAAAAAGCGGCAATTCGTGACACTGCTCACCTTTTGTCGGGCACCGCTGATTCTGCTGGCGGCAGTGTCCGCACTCTGCCACAGCTACCGTCCCGACCAGATCAAACTGGTGGCGGTGATCCTGCTGATGGCACTCTCGGCACTGACGGATCTCTTCGATGGCCTCCTGGCCCGACGCTGGGAGGTGGTCAGCCGTTTCGGCGCCCTGGCTGACCCCCTGATGGACAAAATCTTCTATGTCGCCACCCTGCCCGTGGCAATCTTTCTGGCTGCCCGACTGGGCGACTGGCAACATGCCGCACTGCTGCTGGCACTCGACGTCATTTCGATGGTACGTGACCAGTGGGTTTCTTTTCTGCGCTCAATCGGCACCATCTATGGAGCCGACGTCCGTGCCAACTGGTCAGGCAAGCTGCGCACGGCGCTGGGATTTCCGGTGATTGTGGCCGCTTACCTTTTTCTGGGGCTGATGGCGCTGGAGGTTGAAATTCCCCAAGGCTGGCGCTGGCTGGTACTGGGGGCCGAAGTGCTGCTGGCGGGCATCACCCTGCTTTCGGCAGGCATCTACACGCGCGATTACTGGCCGCACCTGCTGCACTCGCTGAACGACTGACCAGTCAAGGGTACTACTTTGAATTCTCTGGAACAGACGCTTTCCTTTGTACAGGCGGCTCACCACCGGTTCGCCCTCCAGCTTCAAGTCAGCGCCGCTCGAACTGATCTCATTGCTTGCAACATGACCACTTCAGCACAGACAGGAATGTCTGTGGTACAGTCTCGACCGATCAGTGGCACAACACACTATATAACAGGCATTCCTGCCTGTTCAGGAACAGCGTCACCCAAAGTTGCTGAGGTGGCTTACTGCAGTGCTGCGCCTTCGAAGTATTCGACCAGTTCCGGCGCCGGTGGCGGTACGTCGCGCGGTGTGCTGTTGTCGCGCAACGACTCGGTTGCCAGATAGCCTGCTGCAACACTGTTGCGGGCGGCGATCGGCGATGTCAGGACACTGCCACCATCCCGCGCAAAGCGTACAAACTCCCGCACGATGCTGGGGTCAGCGCCACCGTGGCCGCCTTCGACGTGAGGAATCGGGAACTGCTCATCACCATCGGGCTTATAGTAGCCGCGACTGTTCCAGAGTTTGACAACACAGTTTCCGGGATCGTCACCGAAGTTTTCGATACGCCCCTCGGTGCCGATCACAGTGTAGTTGCGCCAGGCATCGGGGGTATAGTGGCACTGTTGGTACGTTGCCAGAACACCGTTATCGAGCTGCATCAGGACGTGGCTGATGTCCTCGACATCGATCACGGGATTGAGCTGCTTCTGGGAAAGCGGCGGCCAGTTTTCATTGTGCCAGGAGGCATCCCCCCGTTCACTGGGGTCGTGACGATCCCGAATCTGATCGTACAGGGTAAGAGCGCCCTGAGCGACGACGCGACTGGTATAACCTCCGCATAGCCAGTGGAGAACATCAATGTCGTGCGCAGCTTTCTGGAGCAGCAGACCCGTGCCCAAACGACGTTCGGCATGCCAGTCCTTGAAGTAGGCATCGCCGCCATAGGCGATAAAGTGGCGGCACCAGGCACCCTTGACTTCGCCGATTGCCCCGGCATCGATCAGTTCCTTCATCTTCAGGACAAAGGTCATGTGACGCATGTTG
>CAZMGQ010000240.1:0-4216 GCA_964565855.1 uncultured Lentisphaerales bacterium
CAGATTATGGTGCGGTGGCAGTGTGCGGACTCTGCCACAGGTGAGTCGGCACGGTCCTTTGATCTGGCATTACTGTAATCTTGCAAAGAAATAGCCAGATTACGATGACATGATTGTGGAGATGCGCTACTGTAATCTTGCAAATGGATTGCCAGATTATGGTGCGGTGGCAGTGTGCGGACTCTGACACAGGTGATTCGGCACGGTGATTTGATCTGGCATTACTGTAATCTTGCAAGTGGATTGCCAGATTATGGTGCGGTAGCAGTGTGCGGACTCTGCCACAGGTGAGTCGGCACGGTCCTTGATCTGGCATTACTGTAATCTTGCAAGTGGATTGCCAGATTATGGTGCGGTGGCAGTGTGCGGACTCTGCCACAAGCTGATTCGGCACAGTGCCTTGATCTGGCATTACTGTAATCTTGCAAATGGATTGCCAGATTATGGTGCGATGCAAACTATCGGAGTCGGAATCGGGGTCGTTTTCGGTATCGAATCGACGGTGTTTTCAGTTTTCGATCCCGATGCGATACCGACCCCGACAGCCAGACCAAAATTAGAATTGTTGGGATTTCTTGACAAATCTGTCATTTAATCATAGAAACAATGGCGATACTTAACCGAATTTCAGCAATTACCCTATTTCAGCAAGGATGTTCATGTCTAAACATGTGTTTTTTGTTGCCGCTGCCAGTGAAGACGGTGGCATTCACACTCTTAGTTTTGATGCGGCTGACAAGTCGATCACGAGCCTGGCTTTCGACCCGCTTCCCGGCTGCGGCTACCTGATTCTTTCGCCCGACCGAACCCGGCTCTATGCAGCCGTCAGCCGTTCGGCCAAATATGAAAACGACGGTGAATTGGCGGCCTTTGCGGTCGATGCTGACGGCAGACTGACCTACCTCAACTCCCTGCCTTCGGGCGGACTCAGTTGCTGTCACCTGGCACTGGCCGGCAACTTCGTCTATACGGCCAACTATACCGGCGGCACTGCGGCGGAGTTTGCACTGGCAGCGGATGGCAGTCTGGCCAGCCGTACGCAACTGCTGGAACATAAGGGCCAGAGCGTCAATAAAGCACGTCAGGAGATGGCTCACCCGCACTATGTTTCCATCACCCCCGACGGCAACTGGCTGGCAGTTGTTGACCTCGGATGCGATGGCACCTACTTCTACCGCTTTGATCCCGCTCGCGGCATCGACCCTGCCAGTGCCAGCCTGAGCAGTGCCGCCACTCCGGGCGATGGACCGCGTCATCTGGTTTTCAATGCTGCGGGCAATATCGCCTACGTCGCCAATGAGCTGGCCAACTCCGTGACAGCCTGTACCTACAGCTCAGGCGCACTCAAGCCCTTCCAGACCCTGCCGACCCTGCCGGCCGATTTTACCACGGCAAACACCGTGGCGGCCATCCGGCTCTCGCACGATGGGAAGCTGCTCTACTGCTCCAACCGCGGGCACGATTCGATCGCCCTTTACCGGGTCGCATCAGACGGCAGCCTGGAGGAGGCCGGTCACCTGCCCGCCATCGGTCAGGGACCACGCGATTTCATCGCCCTCGACAAGTCTGGCCTGATCGCAGTCGGCAACGAGGGCTCCAATACGCTCGACCTGCTCAGGCACAACCCCGACGGCAGTTGGCAGAAGGTCGCCAGCCGCAGCATCATGTCGCGACCGATCTGCATCCTGCCCTGGCTATGACCTTATGCCAAACAAGCTGCCCAAGCTTGCACTGTTGCTGACAGCCTGCCTTCTTGCATCCCTGCAGGAAGGCCGGGCTGACAATAGCAAACGAAAAACCGATCTGCGACCGGTCAGCCTCCAGCTACCCTGGGACCATCAGTCCTTTTTTGCCGGTTACTATGTGGCACAGGAGCTGGGGTTTTATCGTGAAGCCGGGCTTGAAGTGGAAATCCGGGGGCGTAACAGGAATTTCACAGTTGCAGAATGTATCCTGTCCGGTCAGGCCGATTTCGGAGTCAACAGTGCTGTCGCCAGTGACATCTTAATCGGAGCGCCCCTTACCATTCTGGCGGCCATTGCCCAGCGCAGCCCTTTTGTTTTACTGGCTCTGAAAGAAGGTGGCATTGAATCAATTGCAGATCTGCGCGGACGCAAACTGCTGGTCTCGCACCCCAAAATGCTGTACGAAATAGCCGACATGCTGCGGGCTTGCGGAGTGAGTTTGAACGAAGTCATACCAGACTCGCTGCCAAATACCCTGAACGCCATTCTGGAACATCCCGAACATGCCATATTGGCCCACGTTTCGGGACTGTATAATGAGTTTCAACGACGCAACATCGCTTTCAACGCGTTTGATCCATATGCCTACGGCAGTGACCTCTATGGCGAGTTTCTCTTTACATCGCGTGCCCTGGCACGCAAACAACCTGCACTGGCAGAGAAGTTCCGTGACGCCAGTCTCAAGGGCTGGCATTATGCGCAGACAAATCTGAATCAAGCAGTCGATCTGATGCAAAGAAAATATCTGACAGAGTTGTCGCATACAGAAATTGAGCAGCAATTGACAACCGTTCTTAATCTGACAGATTCGGACATCGTCCCGCTCGGATACATCAACCACAAACGCTGGCATGACCGTCTGAAAGTCATGGCACTGGCTTATAATCTGCCGTATGACGAAAATATGGTCAACCGGGCACTCTTTGATACTTGCCTGGCGGAGCGCCGCAACCAGCAGCTCGTGCTGCTGCGCTATGCGCTGCTGGGAGCCGGTGTCTGCGCCCTCGGATTTGCCATCATATCCCTTCTGCTGCGCCGCACAGTCAGACACCGGACAGAGGAATTGCGCTTGACCAACCAGGAGTGCCGGCGCAAAAACCTGCAACTGATGGAGGCACAGACCAGTCTGCACCAGCAGCACGAACAGTCTCTTGCCAGCGAAACCAACCTGCGAAACCTGGCCGATATCAGCGATGGTCTGGTGGTTGTTTTCGGCGATGACGACCGTGTACGTTATGTCAACCGGACTTTTGAGCTGATAACAGGAATATCTGCCGTGGATATCTGTTCGGGTGCAACTTCATTGGAGAGCCTGGTCGAAGACCGGGTTGGCGAACAGTTGCGCCAGTGGCTTGCCAGACAGCGCAGGGAAGCGATCATGAGCTCGACCTTCCAGTTCATGATTACAAACCGGCGCAATGAGCAGGTACCGCTTGAATGCCGGCTCAACATGGTCTCCTGGGATGGGATTCCTTCGCCATTGTTGCTGGCACACGATATCGGCGAGCGCAAAAGATTTGAAACAGAGCTGGTACGCATCGGTGAATGGGAGCAACTGCGGCTCGGCCAGGATCTGCACGATACAATCGGGCAGCAGTTGGCCGGTATGACCTACCTGCTGGAAATGCATCTGAGAAACCTGACCCGCGGGTCAACTGACCAGGCTGCTGCCGCACAGGAACTGGTGCAGATCAGCAAGGAAACACGTTCGCAGCTCGGCAACGTGGTCAGTTCGCTGTTGATGCCGGATACGGTTGACGATATCGGCAGCAGTCTTTATGAACATTGCCATTCAGTCTCGGCACGTTATGGCGCCCAATCCAGAGTAAGGGTTTCGGCAGACGAGGTCCGCATTGCTCCACCCGTCGGCGCCCACTTACTGAGGATTGCCCAGGAGGCCGTCTCCAACGCCATCCGTCACGGCATGGCCGATGAAATTGACATATTTTTACGTCATCGC
This sequence comes from uncultured Lentisphaerales bacterium, assembly GCA_964565855.1. Classification (GTDB taxonomy): domain Bacteria; phylum Verrucomicrobiota; class Kiritimatiellia; order RFP12; family JAZUKQ01; genus CAZMGQ01. The sequence continues at coordinate 3,706 of CAZMGQ010000240.1, forward strand.
TCGCAGCGTTTTCTGCTGGTTATTCGTGACAACGGCAGCGGTTTTGATCCCGGAAGCGTCTCCTCCGAAGGGTTCGGCCTGCGTATTATGCGTCACCGGGCTGAAACAATCGGCGGGCGACTGCTGATCATGCGGCATCAGGCGGGAGGCACACTGGTGATCTGCTCTTTTGACCCCAACCTGATTCATGGTTCGCGACGCTGGAAAGACAGGCCGCCGGACAACTTTGGCGCCGCAGACGGTGAGTTGCATAAAGTGGAGGAAGTTTGACATGACTGCCAGGGCAACATCGCTTAATCCGGGTAAATCCACCCGCAAAATAATGATTGTGGACGACCATCCGCTGGTCAGTCGCGGCCTGATGGCACTGATCGACGACGAAGCGGACCTGCAGGTGACAGCCACTGCACAGAATGCGCGTGAGGCGATGGAAAAGCTCAAGAAAGGGGTGCCTGACCTGCTGATTCTTGATCTTTCGCTACCGGGCATGCCGGGACTGGCTCTCATGAAA
>CAZMGQ010000241.1:0-4215 GCA_964565855.1 uncultured Lentisphaerales bacterium
GCTGGCAGCCCTCAAATACTATCAGGATTCGATGGCCAACTTCGGCAAGGACCGGGGCGAGATCGGTGTCGATATGATTCTCGACGAGTGGATCGGTCTGACACGCAAAGTGGACGAGGAAAAGGGGCGCATAGCCTGGGCCCAGCTCCAGCAGGGGCTGCGCGAGGCCAACCGCAACAACGACCGGACCACCGCCCTGCGCCTGCAGCGTATGTTGATGTACCACCCGAGCCTGGTCGAGGCCGACCGCGAGCGGGTGATGGAGCAGATACTGAAGCCCGAAAACTTCGAACACGCCTCGCCGGCCGTCCTGCAGTTCATCCTCGATACCGCACGTGAACGTGGGCTGCACGATCTGGCCAAGGCAGCCGCCTCGCGCATTATCGAAGACTTTACCGAGACCGACTATGCCCTCGATGCCCGCATGACCCTCGCGGTATATGCGATTGAGGCCGCCCGTGAAGCCGGCACCGGCTCCACCCGTGGGCCGGAACTCTATGCCGAAGCCATCCGGCACCTCGGCGTGATCCGCGAAGTTTACGCCTCCTCCGGCGAAGCCGGCAAGGCGCTGCTGATCCTGGGCGAACTCTTCCGCGAACAGCGCAAGTTCAAGGAGGCCGACGAAGCCTACAAGGATGTGCTGGGAGTCAGGGAATGGCGTCCGCTCTGGGCCGAAGCTCTTTACGGCCGCGGACTCTGCCACATGCAGGACCGCAAGTATATGGAGGCTTCGGCCTTCTTCGAGCGGATTTATCTGATGTATGCCGGCTACCAGAAGTGGGCCGCCAGGGCTTACCTGCGCCGGGCCGAGTGTCTTGAGCGGCTTTACGACAAGCCCAAGGCCATCGAAACCCTGAACGACATGTTGGAGCGGCCCGAGTTCGCCGACCTGCCGGAAGCGGCTGAAGCCCGTGAATTGATCAAAAAATATGGAGGGCAGCCATGAGTCTGCGCCATTCGTCACTTTCTCTTGCACTGGTTGCCGCCGGGCTGCTGGCTGTTTCCGCTCCGGCCCAACAGGCTGCCAGTCCACGCGCCGGGACCAACCCCATGCAGGGCATCAGGTCCACCAAGCCGCTCGAGGCCCGTCTCTGGAGCTCCGATGCCCGCGACCGGCATGTGGCCCTGATCGGTATCGGCAAAGACAAGCTGGCCTATGCCAACCGTGAGCAGCCGACCGTGCTGCAGGGGGTGGTTCCGCTCGAATCGGTGCAGCGGGCACAGTTCGAGCTGGAGATGGATTATGCCGAGCTGGCCAAGGCCGAAAACACACGCGACTGGGTCGGCGTGTACCGGGTGTTGAATGCGGGGCTGGCTCCGGCCATGCCCTATCTGGTACTGCCCGACAACAATGCCGCCGACTGGGTAATGCAGATGGCCGGCGTGATGATGCGGATCGCCGCCCGTGGCGAGCGTGAAGGCGACGGTGAAGAGGCACGGGCGCGTGTTACCAAGCAGTACGAAGCCGCCTACAACGTCTTCAAGCAACTGGCAGCGATCGACTGGTCGCCGATCGGCACCCTCTCGGTCATCAAGGGCTCACAGTGTCTGCTCAAGATCGGCAAGCCCAAAACCGCACAGTTTTATCTCGACGAAATGCCTGAGCCCATGCCGGGTGATGCCTCCTACGGCAGTTACTGGCTGACGCAGGGTCTGCTGGCGGCTCAGCGTGGCGAGTCGCGCAAGGCGCTCGAATATGCCATTCTTTCGGTGGCCTTTGAAGACAAGGATATCGAGAGTTTTCCCGATGCGCTGATGCTCTCGGCCCTCTGTTACGAGGAGCAGGAAGAGTGGTACCGTGCGCGCGATATCTACTTCGAGGTCGCCTCCCTCTTTCCCAATACCGACTGGGCGGACGATGCCGCCGGCCGGCTCGAAACCATTCTCAAAAACCGCCAGACCGAAGAAGAAGAGGAAAGCGTGATCGAAAACGTCTTCTTTGCAGTCGAGGAAGACATCAACGAACTGGGGCGCAAGCTGCTCCGGGATCGTGCCAGAGCCCAGTCTGATTTAGACGAAGAACCCGCCCGCCGCCGGCCGCCGGTCGAATAATTTTCCAAGTATCACCTCAGGAGTCTCACAATGACACTACGCCGTTCCCGCATTGCAACCTTCATCTTTATCGCCACCCTGGCTTTTGTGGCCCTGCCGGCCTGGGCTCAGGAGGAGGCACCACAATCCATGACGACCCTCTGGGGCCTCTGGAAGGTTGGCGGTATTGTAATGTATCCCATTCTGGGACTCTGTATTGCCGCTGTCACGATTGCAATTTTCGGCTATATCAATACGCCCGAAAAGAAAATGCTCACCCCCCATCTCGTGCCGCAGATTCAGGATGCTATCGATCAGATCAACCTCCAGGAAGTCCAGACCATCTGCAACGCCAACCCGAGCCTGTTGACCAACATTCTCGGTGCCGGTGTCCAGCGGATCGGCGAAGATGGTGAAGTTGATGTTCCGGCCATGGAAAAGGCCATGGAAGAAGCCTCGGTCGAGGAAGCCGCAGCCGGCATGCGTACCATCAGCTACCTCTCGATTTGCGCACAACTGGCACCGATGCTGGGTCTGCTGGGTACTGTGACCGGTATGATCAAGGCCTTTGACGCCATCGCACACGGCGGCATGGGCAAGCCCGACCTCCTCGCCGGTAACATCGGTGAAGCGATGGTTACAACCGCCTTCGGCCTGATCGTCGGTATCCCGGCCATGTTTGCCTACTTCCATCTCAAGACCCGCTACAGTACCAACCTCGCCCGCCTCAGCCGTGTGCTGGGCAACCTCCTCCACCGCCTTTCGGCCGCTCTGAACACCACCGGCAGTCGTCATGGGCAGGTTCTGTAGAAGGGACTGAGCATGAAGATTTCCATCGATCTGGCTCCAGACGCAGGCTTCGACATGTCGCCCATGATCGACATGGTCTTCCTGCTGCTGATTTTCTTCATGATCGCCTCGCGCTTTTCCGTCCAGCAGAACATCGAACTCGAAATTCCCACGGCGGACAAAGCCGTCGTGCCCAAGGAACGTCATGAGCGCTTCGTGGTCAACGTGCTCGAGGATGGCGGCATCTGCATCTATGGAAGTGCCGAGCCTGTTTCGGCTGATGACCTGCGCAGCGCCTTCAAGCGTGAGAAAGAGCTGGCTCCCGATACCAAGGTCTATATCCGGGCCGACCAGGATACCGATTTCAAGCATGTCCGCCAGGTGATGTCGATCATGGCCGAAGAAGGGCTCGACGACTCGATCTTCGGGGCCTTCATTCCGAACTGATCACCAAGGAGAGATCTAATGAAAACTGCGACAATACCCGTCGAAGATCCCGAACTCGACGTTTCGTCCCTGATCGACATGGTCTTCCTGCTGCTGGTGTACTTCATGGCCACCAGCTCGCTGGTCAAATCCGAGGGTGATCTGGGAATCAAGCTGCCGGGCATGGTCCAGCAGGCGGTTTCCGTGGATATGCCGGACGAGCAGATGATCGAAGTCCGGGCCGATAACCGGGTCTTTCTCAACGGTGCCCAGTATGGGGACCCCAACGAGCATGAGCTACCCGATCTCGTCGCCCTGCTGACCCGCTACAAACTTTCATCCGAAGCCGCCAACAACAAGGCTCTGATCACCGTCGCCGCGGAGGATCTCGCCCGCCACCAGCGTGTGATCGACGTTCTCAACGCCTGCGCCGAAGCCGGCATCGAAAACGTGACATTCTCGGGGGCTGCCCCGGAATAACCGCCAGACGTCCACCCCCACCGCGAGGTGCCGTATGAACGAAGAAAAACAGACTTTACCGCAACCCACTCCCGAAGTGTTGCCCGATGATGCCGCCGCCAGTTCCGCCATGCTATCCGGTATCGGCTTCTACAAACTCACCATGCGCCGCCGCAAACAACTGATGCGGCTCGCCGGCATTGTCGGCCTGGCCCACATTCTGGGGCTGATCGTCTTCGGCGGCTATGTCATCATGACCAGCGGCCGCGACGAACCCGCCATCTTCACCACGCCCCCGCCGGTGCGCACCTACGAACCGCGCAAGCTGGAGCACAAGGTCAAGGTCCAGAAGCGCCAGCGCAGCTCCTCGCGGCCCTCGGTCGTGCCACGCATTGTTTCCACCCGCCTCTCAGATCTCGCTCTGCCGGAGGTCAAGGTCGATCCCAAGCTGGTCAACACCACCTTCCAGCCCAAGTTCAAGGCCGTCAGCGGCCGCGGCCTCGGCGCCGG
>CAZMGQ010000242.1:0-4214 GCA_964565855.1 uncultured Lentisphaerales bacterium
GCAAACGTTTCGACGAAATTTCCGCCGATCTGCCCGGCGGAATGCAACTCGACTGGGTGTCCGATGAATCGGAAAACGTCGTGGCTTCAGTCGAGTCGGCGGTTTCGAGCATCTGGCAGGCAATTCTGCTCTGCGGCGCGATCCTGTTCGTCTTTCTGGTCAATATCCGTACGACAATCATCGTTGCCGTCACCATGCCGGTGACGGTTATCATCAGCCTCTTCTTCATGCAGGCCGCCGGGCAGACGCTCAACATGGTGACGTTGCTGGCGATCGGACTCTCGACTGGTGTGCTGGTGTCCAACTCGATTGTCGTGCTCGAAAACATCGTTTCCAAGTTCGAAACTATGGACGACCACTGGGAGGCCGCCAACATCGGCACCTCGGAAGTGACGGTGGCGGTGCTGGCTTCGGCCGGTACCAACGTGGTCGTGATGTTGCCGCTGGCGATGATGACCAGTCTCGTCGGCAAGGCCCTCGGAGCCTTTGCGATTACAACCCTGATCGTGAATGCGACCTCGATCCTGATCAGCTTCACCCTGACACCGATACTCTGTGCGATGCTGTTGCAGAGCGCTTCCGAACGGCGTGACAATGTCTTTGCACGTTTCGGACAGCGCTGGAACAGGGGTTTCCTGCGTCTGGCGCACAATTACACGAATCTGATCCGGCGCATTGCCTGGCGCAAAATCTACAACCTGCCGCTTGTGATCGGTTTTGTGGTGCTGTTTTTTGCGACGATGAAATTCGGGGCACCCCGGCTCGGCTTCTCTTTTTTCGAGAGCGACGACAGGGGACGCGTCTTTGTGCGGGTCGAGTTTCCCTCGTATTACGGACTGGAGAAAACCGTCAGCCGTATTACCGATATCCAGAACCGGCTGCTCGACTTCAGCGATCTCGAACAGGTGCTGACGACGGCCGGCAAGGCCGAGGCGCATGGCGGGCAGGCCAACGAGGGTGTCTATATGGGCCAGATCGAGCTGTTCTTCAAGCCCAAGACCGAACGGAACTGGAAGGTGCAGGATCGACTGGTCGAGATCCGCCAACTGTTGTCGGACGAAACCGATGCCATCATCTCGGCTTCGATCGCCGGCAAATTCGGCGGGCAGGATTTCCAGATCGAGTACAACCTGCTCGGCGATGATCTCGCGACACTCGAAAGTGTGGCGACGCAGATCTCCGACAAGGTCGTTACCCTGCCGGGAGTCAACCAACTCGACACCACCGTCCGCGAACCCAAGCCGGAGATTCGCGTGACCCCCAAACGCACCATCATGGCTGACCTCGGCCTGACATCAGCACGGTTGGGGTCGATCGTGCGCGCCAATGTCGATGGCATCGAGGCGGCCGACTATAAGCGCGGCGACCGCACCTACAACATCCGGGTCAAGCTGGCCGAACAGCCCGGCAAGGACCAGGTACGGCAGTTTCTGCTGCCGGGAGTCGAGGGACGGCCGATTCCGCTCGAAACCGTGGCCGATGTCGAGGATACGAGTTCGACGATCCAGATTTTCCGTGTCGATAAACAGCGGGCGGTCAAGGTGCTTGGCGATATCCGTCCGGGAACCACGATGAGCCAGGTCGGTAATCAGGTCGACAGAGTGATTGAAGAAAACAACCTCATTCCGCCGGGCTATACCCTGATGAATGCCGGATCGGGCGAGCACATGGATGAGTCGATTGCCGACTTCAGTGAGGCGCTGCTGCTGGCGGCCTTCCTGACGCTGCTGACGCTGGCCGCGATTCTCGAATCCTGGAGCCGTCCGGCACTGGTGCTGCTGACGCTGCCCATGGGCCTGATCGGCATGATCTGGGCACTCGTGCTCAGCGGTTCGGCGATTACGATTCTCGTGATGCTCGGTGCCCTGATGCTGATCGGCGTCGTGGTAAATGCTGCGATTCTAATCGTGGATAAAATGGCCGAACATCTGCGGGACGGTGTACCACGCCGCGAAGCCATGCTGACGGCAATGGAAGAGCAGTTCCGTCCGGTGCTGATGGTCGTGCTGGCCTCGGGACTGGGGATGTTGCCGATCGCACTCAGTACGGGTATCGGTTCGGAGAACCGGGCCGGTATCGGGTTTGCTTCGGTCGGTGGCATTCTGGCCGCCGGAGTTCTGACCCTGACCGTGCTGCCGCTGATCTATACGCTCTTCACAAAGCGCGAGAAGGATGATACAAAGTAAGGCCAGAACTGGTAGGGACGTTTCGCCGTAGTCGTCTGCGGCGAAACACGCCCTGCCTCATTCCTGGTAGGGCGACGACCTCCGGGCGCGCCGTCAATAAATGCGAAATTCAGCCGCTGTCTCTTTGCTTTTTCTGTTCCGGCGGTTTCGGAGAAACGCGCCCTACCTTTTGCAATTGTGGTCTGACACAACCGTAAACTCGAGGAAAAGGAGATACCGTTATGCTTAATTCCTGGATTGCTTCGCCCCTGCAACGTCTCTTCCCACATACCGCTGCCATGCCCAACCGGGCCTGGTCTCACGATGCGGCCCTCAATGAACGTTTCAGCTTTCAGGTGGGGCTGCGGCACGACAGTGACGACCTCGGCGTTTTCGACGGTTCAACTCTGGTGACCTGCGAAGTCGAGGCACCCGACGACTGGCAGGTGCAGGTGCGACGGGTAGGCCATGTGCCGGTCAGGCATCGCAACACCCGTACACCGGCCGAGGAAATCGACGGGGTGGAAAACTACCCCGGCTATGTGCCGGATCCGCTCTTTCCCGAATCGGAGATTGAGCTGCCGTTGGCTGAAACACAGAGCTTCTACGTGACAATGACGCCCGGCCGCAAAGCCGATCCGGGAGCCTACACCGTGCCGGTGACGTTGCGGGATAAAGATGGTAAGAAAATCCGGACGCACCGGGTACGCATTACCCTACACAATGTACGCATCGAGCCACGTAAGGACTTCCCGGTGGTTCAGTGGTTTTATGCCGATCAGCTTATCGACTGGTACCTGACCGATCTGTTCGACGAGCGTTTTTTCGAGCTGGCCGAAGCTTATTTCCGCAACATGGTGACCCATGGACAGAGTGCCGCTTATGTGCCGGTTTTTACACCGCCGCTTGATGGTGTCAAGCGTCCCTCACAGTTGTTACATGTCACAAAACTGGGGAAGGATCGCTACGAGTTCGACTGGAGCGATGTGCGTCGCTATGTGCGGCTGATGAAAAAATGCGGGCTCAAACATTTCGAGTGGACACATCTTTTTACCCAGTGGGGAGTCAAGCATGCCATCCGGATTTACGAAGGGCAGGGGAGGGACGAGAAACTGCCCTGGCCGCCTGAAACGGCTGCCACCTCCAAAACTTATCGTGCATTTCTGGAACAGTTTCTGCCTGAGCTGGAGCAGTTCTGCCGCAGCGAACGTATCCTGAAAAGCTCCTTTTTCCATGTCTCGGATGAGCCGCATGGAGAGGAAGCCCGTGCCAATTACCGGGCAGCCCGTGCCATGCTGCAGGAGTTGGCTCCCTGGATGAAAGTGATGGATGCCCTGTCGGAAATCGAATATGGCCGGCAGGGACTGACCGACATGCCGGTTGCTTCGATCGCGACAGCCCTGCAGTTTGTGGAAGAGGAGATCCCCTGCTGGTGCTACTTCTGCTGCAATCCGCGCGGGCGCTATCTCAACCGTCTGCTCGATACGCCGTTGGCCAAGATCCGCCTGAGCGGCTGGCTCTTTTACCGCTGGCCCTTCGAGGGCTTTCTGCACTGGGGGTACAACTACTGGTGCAAGAGCCAGACCCGCTACCTGATCGATCCCTTCACGGTGCAGGATGGACTCAAATGGCCGGGCTGGGCCTACGGCGACACCTTTCTGGTTTATCCCGGACCGGATGGTCCGATTGATTCGCTGCGTTGGGAAGCCTTTGGCGACAGCCTGCAGGAATATGCCCTGCTGCAGACCCTCGGCATAGAGCGTGACTCCAGATTGTTGGCAGAACTGCGCTCGTTCGAAGACTTCCCCAAAAACGAAGCCTGGATCAGAAAAACCCGCCGGGCCCTGTTTCGTGAGGCAGCCAAAAGAGAATAGCAACCATGCAGGATTGTTGCCAAGGTAATCAGCAGGAACCTAATGGGGATATAGGCGTTTTTACAAAGTGTCACCACGTGCCCTTGTCAATATCTATAGAGACAGCTTGGAAGGCAAGGATGTGATCGTAGTGGAAGTGCCTGCCGGGAGTGATGTGCCCTATGCTTTTGATGGT
>CAZMGQ010000243.1:0-4212 GCA_964565855.1 uncultured Lentisphaerales bacterium
GGGTGGTCGTGCCCGCGCGGCACGCATACTCCCACTCGGCTTCGGTCGGCAGGCGGTAGGGAAGCCCTTCTTTTTCGGAGAGCCACTTGCAGAAGGCGACGGCATCGTGCCAACTGACATAGATGACAGCCTCGTCATCGTCGTTGGCGAGCCCGCGCTTGCCTCGGTAGCTGCGGTGCTCGGAATCGAACTGTTCGTACTGGGCCTGGGTGACCGCAGTTGTGCCGAGAAAGAAACGCCGGGTGATGTTGACCCGGTGGACCGGTTCTTCGTCAAAGTCGCCATCCCAGATATCGCGCCCACCCTTGTAGCCCATGTTGAATGAGCCGGGCTGGATTGCCACAAACTCCATGCCGATCGTGTTGGTGTAACGATCCTTGCCCTCCAGTGCTCCCGCTCCGAAAGAGCATGAGATAAACAGCAGGGTACAGAGTGTGGCGGCTAAGGTTTTTAGTTTCATTCTGGTCTGGGACAGAGTTTCAGGGTGACGATTTCCTTGGCGGCAACTTCCATCGAAAGGCGGTCGGTATCTTGTGCAACCTTTGTCAGCGGGCTCTCATCGAGTTGCAGCCGTTCGATAGTGGCAAACTTCTGTGACAAGGTGATTTCGGCCTGAACTTTGGCTGCACGCGGGTTGAAAAAGCGCAGGATCAGGCCTTGGCCGTCTAAACTGCGGGTCAGAGTACTGTAGATCAGGTCTGCCGGCGCCAGTTCAAGCGAAAATCCGGGGAGAGGGCCTTCACCGGTCGGACGGCTCAGCGGGGGATGCTGGTAGCCGACGGCAGTGGCAATGTGGTCGGGTTCACGTATGTCGCCCGCATGGACAAAAAGGGCATATTCACGCTCATGGTGGCCCAGTTCGTGGCCACCGCTGCTGTCGTACTCGTTTACCGGGAACTGCTCGCGCTGGACTCCCCAGATGTATTCGCTGCCACGCAGGAGGGTCAGAGTCAGACGTCCATCGTCGTGCCAGGTATATTCGGGCAATCCGCGATGCAGTACGGTCACACCATGTTCAGGAGTGCTGGCCGAGGTGAAAAGATGCGAGGCATAGCGGGTTACCCCGGTGCCGGATTTGCGGTTGGCAATCGTGAACTCATCGCGGCTGAGCGGCGGACGTTCGAGAATGTCAAACGGCACGGAGACGACATTGACTGCATCTTCGAGCTCCGTGTTGAAGACTGTGCGCAGACAGAGGTTACGGGCCCAGTTCTCGAAAGTGAGGCGAACGTAAAGCAACGGATCATCCCGCCGGATGGTGAAGGTCACTGCCAGGGGACACTCTGCCACGCCCTTCTCCGGCATCATGTCGGCGGTGACCCCGGCAGGTACGTGTAGGCTGGTATTGATAGTGACCGAAGCCGTGACTCTGCCGCTGTTATGCGAAACGACAGTGCCCGGCAGAGGATGGTAGCGGGCTTCAGAGAGCAGCGGCGAAAAGTTGTAGAGATTGCCGGCGTCCTGCTGTGCCTCGATCAGATGTGCCTGATCCCAGGTGCGGCCACTTTTTTTGCAGGTGAGGCGGACAGAGGTGTCGTGGCCTATCTCGGCCCGGAAGTGCTCGTTCTCGAGCACATTCGCCGCCGGTGCCAGTGACCGGGCTGTCGCCGTCACGCGTCGCGCTTCAATGCCCAGCGCATCCATCATGTTGTCGCCGAGTTTCTCTTCGTCGATAACCTCGATCGTGAACTCGGTCCAGCCAAGCGGCGGCAGGGAGACAGGACCGAACTCGATTTTGTAACGGGTGTGCAGGTGGGGAATGGGGATCATGTAGTCGCTGCGACGCGGCCAACTGACCCGGTCGGCGGCGACAATCTGCGCCTCCCAGCTCTCCCCCTCACGGTGGAGCCTGATGTTACGGACCAGAGCCCCGAAAGTTCCGTCGAGAAAGAGTTCGGCTTCCACAATGTGGCGGCGCTGCTGCGGCAGCGGGTTGAAGACCCGCAGACGGGTGGCCTGCTGCGGATCGCTGTAGCTCCACCTCTGGCCGAGCAGATAGTCGGTGGCATTTTCCTGCAGGCCGGCGCCAATCTGCCTGGTACGGGCGAGGCGCGAATGCATGTCGAGTGCGACATCGTCGCTATGGCAGCCGGTGATTGAGTCGTGAGCCTGTGCCCGCACCAGCTTGCGCCAGGCCCGATCAAGATCAGCCGCCGGGAAGTCTGCACCAGCGAGCCAGGCAATCGTACATAGCGGCCCGGCACCGGCGGTCAGAATGTTCTCGCACTGACGGTGAAGTATCTTCTGCCGCATACGTGATGAAAAAGTTGCGTCGAGATGCGGCGCATGGATCAGCTCATCCCGCAAAAGCAGCGTGGCCGGCTTTGATCTGGCTTCTGCGAGATAGGCTTCCAACGTGGAATGGAGGACTTCGAGAGAACTGTCATGCTCCCGCAGCAGCTTGAGGATGCCGGCGGCGTCGGGATGTGGCAGGGAATGGTCGATTCCTGCCATCAGGAGCAGGGGATAGGCTCCACGTCGCTTGAGGTCATCCACTGCGGCAAAGCTGCGCTGCATGCTTTCGGGGGCTGTGGCCGGGTCGGCACCGGCGAGGTTGGCATAGCTGCCGATCAAAAGAACAGCCAGCAGTTCGCTGCCATCCGGGCCGCGCCAGCGGGCCAGCGGCGGGGTGTTTTCGTCAACCTCCGAGCCGCGCCACATCACGGCGTTGTCGATACCGTAACCGCGCAGAATCTGCGGAGTCTGCGAGATATGCCCGAAGTTGTCCGGCAGATAGCCGATGCAGGGCGGTTCAATACCGAAGGCCCGGCACATCTCCCGACCGATCTGCAGGTTGCGCAGATACGACTCGCCACTGACCAGTTGCTCGTCCAGCAGGACATAGAAGGGACCAGCCACCACTTTGCCGCTGGCCAGCCATGACTCTATAAGCTTGCGCTGCTCCGGCCGTACTTCGAGGTAATCTTCCAGCGGAACCGTCTGGCCATCGAGGAAAAAGGATTGGTAGTCGGGCGATGCGGCAAAAATCTGCTGCAACCGTTCGAAGAGTTCGATCAGGCGGAAGCGGTAGGTTTCCACCGGGAGATACCACTCGCGATCCCAATGGGTGTGGGTGATCAGGTGGGCGCGGGTCTTTGAGTTTTGCCGGGGCATTTTTGTCGCTTTACTCCAGACATTCAGCAGTGGAGTTTTTCAGCTCGAATTTTGCGGGCCTTTCCAGGGTCATGCTTTGCTGGCTGAGTCGGTAGCCGCCTCAAACGAAGCAACAATCGGCTCGATATCAACCCACCGGCTCTCGCGGTCAGACTGATAAGCTGCAAGGGCAGTGCCAAAAGCCCAGAGACCGTCTTCAACGGTGCTGTTGGACTCTTCGCCTTCGCGTATGACGCGGAAAAACTTGTTTATGATTCCTTCGTCAGAGCCGCCATGGCCTCCTGCGGTACGTTGGACCGTTATCCGTTCCTCCCGGGTCATCCAGCGATCCTGTATCAGTATGCCGCTATCCTCGGCTGTGCACCTGAGGCGTCCGTTCTCGCAAAAGATATCGAGGATACGGTCGCCGCGCGGCGCAAACAGTATCTGGGTGTAAGTGGCCGGGACTCCATTCCTGTAGCGCAGCATCACCTGGGTCAGGTCGTGGAGCTCGGTATCGTCACGCCAGACACAGAAGTCACGGAAGTAACCGTCAGTGGTCGCCTTGTCGTCATTCAGATATATTTCGGCGTATTTGCGTTTGGCCGCACGGGTGACCTGGAACTTCTGGATATCCCAGTCGCACTCACTGGTGCGGTCGCAGGTATGGCACTGTTCACGTGCCTCGGGGCCGCCCCGCCCGTAAAACTGGTTGTACTGGGCGGCGAAAACACTCTCGGGCCGTGAATCCAGCAGAAAGCCCAGGAAGTCAAAGTCATGACAGGCTTTGGTCACCAGCATACCGCCGCTGTTGACGATATCGCGATGAAATCGCGTGAAAAAACTGCCGCCGTGGTTGAAGCTCAGGTGTTCGGTATATTGCACCGTCAGAATCCGGCCCAGCCGGCCACTTTCAAGGATCTTTTTCACATGGGCATAGGCCGGGTAATGACGGGCGTTGAACCCCATGAATAGCAGTTGGTCGGGCCGGGCGGTTTTGGCTGCGGCTGCAACCTTGGCGGCACCGACGGCATCGGCGGCAATGCCCTTCTCGATATAGAGGTGGGCCCCGGTGGCGACGGCGGCCCCGAAGTGTTCGCTGCGCGGCTTTTCGGGAGC
>CAZMGQ010000244.1:0-4211 GCA_964565855.1 uncultured Lentisphaerales bacterium
CAGCAAACTCAATGCCAGATTACCGTTGTGGCAGAGTCCGGACTCTGCCACAAGCCAACTATACTCAATACTGCGGAATGTTTTGCTCTCCTATGCGCAAGTCCTTGCTTTGCGGTTCGTGAGGACACTCACCCTCCATGAAATGCTCCCCGACGGTTGACAAAATGGAAGGCAAACCGGTGGTGAGCCGCCAAAAAGTGCTGCTGAAAACTGTAAAACTGGATGCTTAAACACTGTATAACAGGCATTCCTGCCTGTTCAGTGGGAGCAATGAAGCAGCCCATGCGGAGAAGCACATTAGCCCTGGGAACACCCAGCGCCAGCTCGGTTCTGAGAAAAACCATAATCTGGCAAATAAAACGCCAGATTACAGTATGCAACACGTAATTTGGCGCAGCCTTCCGTAATCTTGCAAAGCAAACGCAAGATTACCGTGCGATAACATGGTAACTGTGGCGATCGATTGTAATCTCGCAAAACAATCACCAGATTACAGTCGTGGCACTGTTCAGACTCTGCCACAAGCCATATCATGGAAGCTAACCGGTGGTGAGCCGCCAAAAAATGCTGCCGAAACTGTAAAACTGCACGCTTAGGCACTGTATAACAGGCATTCCTGCCTGTTCAGTGAAAGCAATGAAGCAGCCCATGCGGAGAAGCACATCAGCCCTGGGAACACCGAGCGCCAGCTCGGTTCTGATAAAACCATAATCTGGCAAATAAAACGCCAGATTACAGTATGCAACACGTAATTTGGCGCAGCCTTCCGTAATCTTGCAAAGCAAACGCAAGATTACCGTGCGATAACATGGTAACTGTGGTGATAGATTGTAATCTCGCAAAACAAACGCAAGATTACAGTGCGGCGACACGGTAGTTTGGAATGATCTTCTGTAATCTTGCAGAGCAAATGCCAGATTACGGTTTCATGAATTATTGATCGGATGATTTGCCTCCCAGCAGGTTGTATGCTATCATGTAGTTCAGTGCGTGCAATTTTGTCACACATACAACCGAACACGAACGAGGTTTTCATGAAAAGGTTTGTACTGATCAGCTCTCTTTTGTTAGTAAGCGCCGCCTCAATTATCGGTGACGATTACACCGTCACCAGCAGTGCCGACGATGGCAGTCCCGGAACACTGCGTGACATTGTGCTGAATCAGGCCCGGAATGGTGACCGGATCCTGTTTGACAGTTCTGTAAGCTCGATTGCGCTCACGGGTGGTGAAATTGCCATCAGCAACGCCATTGAGATCGTCGGCCACGGAGTTACGATTGACGCCGGCCTTGCGAGCCGGATCTTTTACATTTATGCAGCTACTTCCCACGATGTAGTGATGGAAGGCTTGACGCTCAAAAACGGCAAAACTCTCGGAACTGATGTCGGCATTGACCGGCCCGGCCATGGCGGGGCAATCCTTTCAGAACGCTGCAAGAGCCTGACCCTGCAGGATTGCGTAATACTCGATTCCGAAGCCGACCGGGGTGGCGGATTGCGGACAGCTTATGCCGTCAACATCTACAACAGTCGCTTTTCCGGCAACCATGCCTACACCACGGGAGGCGGTATGTTCTTCGATGTTCCGGGTTCACGACTAATCCATATAGTCGGCGGTGAATTCAGTGGCAACACGGTCGAAAATGTTCCCGGAGGGGGATTTGTCGGTGGTGGAGCATTTCATTCGGCATATTGGGACAAATCCTGGATCCTTATTGAAGGGGGCACAGTCTTTTCGAACAACGTCACCGGAGTCGAACGTGATGGTGTTACCAGAGCGGCAAAAGCCTCGGAAGGTGGTGCAGTTCTTCTGACTGGCAAGGCGGGTGGAGACTACACCATCCGTGATGCTCTGTTTGTGGATAACCACAGCCTGACAAGTCATGGCGGTGCCATGCGTATTGTTCCGGGAGATGCCACGATTGACAACTGTACTTTCCGCGACAATGTGGCCTATGCCGGTGCCGGTGCAATTGCAGTGGGTGGTACTTCGTACATTATCAACTCCTATTTTGAAGGCAACACAGCCACCAACTCTGCCGTCCATACTTATTTCGGCGGGGCGCTAGGGCTGCGGGCATCCAGTCCGGTAACGATCAGCAACTGCGTCTTCAAGTCCAATCACGATCCCAAAGTCGGCGGCGGGGCGATCGGCAGTTTCTCCGAAACACCCCCCTTCACCGTCTATTCTTCACTTTTCGAAGACAACTCCGGCAATAGCGGTGGGGCTGTGAAAACCCAGAAACAGGCACAGTTCTTCGACTGTACCTTTGTCAACAACCGCTCTGACAATCATGGTGGTGCAATACAGGTTGAGGGAACTGCGACCAATGAAGTACTCGTGGCCAACTGTACTTTCTCCGGCAATCAGGCGGACAGGAAGGCAGGTGCAATTCATGGAGCACGCCGCTATGGGGTACCGGTCTACTATCAGCCGCGAATCGAGGTTTACAACTCCACTTTTGTCGGCAACACAAGTAACAGTACGGGAAACAACGGTGGTGGAGCTTTTCTGATAGAGCGGGACGCTTCGGAGCCACGCTACTGTTCGATTTACAGTTCGCTTTTCCACAATAATAGCGACGGCGACGGACTGCGCGACCTCAAAGGCGAATACTAAGACCTAGAGCACAGCCTGGTGAATACAGGCGAAGAACAGGGGTACGATATCGAAAACTCAACCACCGGCACATTGTACGATGTTGCCAATCCGCTGATTGGTCTACTGGCCGATAACGGTGGCCCCGAGCTGCCGTATGATTATCGCTTGCTGACTTATGCCACGCTGCGTAACAGCCCGGCCCGTAACGCCGGCTCGAACCTGCTTGAGCTGGCCTATGATCAGCGGGGCGAGGGCTACCCGCGCGTCTACCCGGAAGGTCAACAGCCGGATATCGGTGCTTACGAGTTCTCGCCGGATATCATCCATACACTATTACTGGTCTACTGACAGGGGTACTACTGGAAAGGTATCGTCGAAGAGCAGGCTCCAACGGTCGAAAAGGTTTGCCTTGAACAGACCCCGACCGACATAATGCCTCCATGTCGTTCTGGGCTAACTTGCGCAAACTGCGCGCCAAAATGGGGCCGCTCTGGTGGTACAGTGCCCTGCTTTTTCTCGTCTCACGCATCGGCGATGTCGCCAACCTGATCGTGGGCGTCTTCCTGGTGCCCAACTATGTCCCGGGTGATCTGCTGGGTGCCGTCCGTCCCCTGTTTCTCTTTGCCGGTCTGGTCGCCACCCCGATTGCCTGGCTGGTGCTGCCGGCCGAAAAATTCCTCAACGTCTTCTCCGAGCGGGGCGAAGGCGGCAAGGCCAAAGCCCTGCTGCGTGTGGCCCTGCTGGCTGTCGCCGCCCTTTCCGCCCTGCTGGTGCTGCTGCTCCTGGCTTTCCCGCGCCAGATTCTGCTGCGGCTGCACCTCGACGACCCCACGCTCCTGATCTATGTCGCCATCCTGGCCGGCCTGGCCAGTCTGCGCCCGGTTCTAGCCACTGCCGCCCGCGCCTTTCAGCGCTTTGATGCCGTGGTTATATCGGGCATCCCGCCGCCCTTCGTTCGCATCCTGGCCGTGTGGCTGCTGATGCGCTTCTGGCCGCTCAAGGGCTATCTGGCGGCCCAGTGTCTCTGTGATGCCGCCGGCCTGACTGTCCTCGGGGTCAGCCTCGCACGTCACTCACGCCGGGTCGGACCCGCCGTCAGCTTCCGCCCGCACCTCGGCGAAATGCTGCGCTATGCCTGGCCGCTGCTGCTCTACGATCTGGCCACACGCTTCCAGGCACCGGTCGAGGCTCTGGTCGTGCGCCACCGTCTGCCGGAATATGTTTCGGGGGCCGATTACCTGATCCAGACCTTCGCCGCCATCCCGGCCTTTTTCGGCGATGCGATCACGGCCTTTCTCTTCCCGCTCTTCTCATCGCGCTTCGAAAAAGGCACGAATACCGGTCGCATGCTCGGCCAGTCGATGGCTGTCACCACGCTGCTGGGGCTGGCTTTCGCCGCCTTTCTGACAGTGGTTGCCCCCTGGCTTTTCTGGCAGCAGTCTTCCTGGGCGATCGCCCTGCCCTACGCTGGCCTGCTCGGCTGGGCCGCGCTGACCCGTGCCCTGCGCTCGACCACCAACTGCTTTGTCATCCACGAACATGCCTGCCGCGATTTCCGCTATCTCTGGTACTATCTGCCGCTGCAAGTCATCCAGACCGGCGGTCTCT
>CAZMGQ010000245.1:0-4203 GCA_964565855.1 uncultured Lentisphaerales bacterium
TTGCTTTCAGTTCATCACGCAGCCTGGCTGCATCATCGAAACGCTGGTTGGCAATCGCCTGAGCCAGCGAGGTACGCAGTCGTGCGAGGCGGCGCTGCAAGTCGGCCTTGCGGGGTGCCCGCCCGACATGTGTGTCGCCAAACTGCATCTCCTGGAGAAACAGTTGCACATCGGCCACAAACGTTTCGTAGCAGTTGGCACAGCCGAAGCGCCGGGTCTCGAGCAGTACATCACGCGTCATGCCGCACTTGTTGCAGGAAAGTTTCCGGGAACTGCGGGCTGAAGCCCGTTTGCGTGCCGGTTTCTGGCCGGATTTTGAGGGGCCGGGTTTTTCGAGGCTGAACAGAATGTCGGTAAGCGAGATCGGCCCGGGCAGCTTCGGCATTGCCGGCGGCTCGGTGGGCGGCGGCTCGGCAGTTTTGCCGGCACAGGCTTCGCAGACGAAAAGCTCACTCGCGTAGCCGTCTTTTTCAACATCGACGGCACGGGTCGCTTCGTTTATCTGGCAGCGTTCACACTTCATGGTTTATGGAATCAGTTCGCCGTTGGCGGGGTCAAGGGTAAATTCCTTGAACCGGGCCAGCAGGTCGAGCGTTTTGGCACCGGGAACTCCTGTACCGATTTTCCGCCGGTCGATTTCGACCACGGGAATCAGCTCGGCTGCGGTGCCGGTCAGAAAGACTTCGTCGGCCGTATAAAGATCGTAACGGCTGACGGGCGGTTCACAGACCTCCATGCCGCTGGCGGCAGCAATGCGCATGACAGCGTTGCGTGTGATGCCTTCGAGGCAGCCGGCACTGGGATGGGGGGTCGCAAGGGTGTTGCCCTTGATGTAGAAAACGTTGTCGCCCGTGGCCTCGGCCACAAACCCCTGCTGGTTGAGCATCAGGGCTTCTTCGACACCGGCATTGACCGCCTCGATCTTGGCCAGCACATTGTTGAGGTAGTTGAGGCTCTTGATGCGTGGGTTGAGCGCTTCGGGGGCGTTGCGGGTGGTGCCGACGGTGACGATTTTGAGCCCTTCCTCATAGCACTCCGGCGGATAGAGCTGGATGGAGTCGGCAATGATGATAACCTGTGGCGTCTTGCAGCGATAGGGGCTGAGACCCAGCGAACCCGGACCACGGGTCACCACCAGGCGGATGTAGCCGTTGCGGACGTTGTTGACACGACAGGTTTCCACTACGGCCTGCAGCATCTCGGCGGGTGTCAGGGGAATATGAAGATCGATGGCTTTGGCGGAGTCGTAAAGCCGTTCAACATGTTCGCTCAGCAGGAAAACATGGCCGCCATACGAGCGGATGCCCTCAAAAATACCATCCCCATAGAGCAGACCATGGTCGAAAACTGATACTGTCGCCTTTTCCTGAGGCACAAAAGATCCATTAAGATAAATTTGCATGTCTTGTCCTTAATATCCCGATCCCGAGCGACGGAAGCCCATCCGCCTTCAGGTCGCGTTTGACATCCCCTCATTATGCCTGATGACCTCCCTGTCTGGCAAGGGCAGTTGTTTTGGCCGGCAATTCTGATTTTGGTCGGACTGTCGGGGTCGGCATTGCTATCGGGATCGAAAACCGCAGAAAACAGGAGTTCCGACCCCGACCCTGACTCCGACTAGATAGCTTGAACTGCTCCTTGTATTGGAATTACTGATTCAGAATATGGAGGTGCCGGATTGCGGCCGTAATCTTGCAAAGATGTTGCCAGATTACGGAGCGATCAGATAAAGATGCAGGATTGTGGCTGTAATCTTGCAAAGATACTTCCATATTACGGTGGAAGATACGGTAAATGGATGTTTGACTGTAATCTTGTAAAGATACTTCCAGATTATGGTGGTGGCAGTGTCGGGACTCTGCCACAGGCAGTAGCCGGAGGGTTGTGCGGCAATGCGCAGAAATTGGGAATGTCATCGGTCAGTGACAGGGGAACGGCAGGGGCAAGCGCAAGAATTGTCATTTTACTTTTGAAGGTGGCGGGTTTGGGCTATGATAACGCGGTTTGCGTTTATGGAAGACGCAGCGGGACAAAGAGATGTACGAACCTGTTTCAAATAAAGTTGATTTTGCAAAGCTGGAAAACGATGTGCTGGCTTTCTGGGAAGCACACGAGACATTTCGCAAGAGTCTCGAACAGACGGCCGACAAGCCGCCTTTCGTTTTCTACGACGGACCTCCCTTTGCCACGGGTCTGCCGCATTATGGTCATCTGCTGGCGGGGACGATCAAGGACATCGTGCCACGCTACCAGACGATGCGGGGACGTTATGTGGAGCGTCGCTTCGGCTGGGACTGTCACGGGCTGCCGATTGAGGCCCTGGCGCAGGAGGCACTGGATATTGCCGGTGCCCACGAAATCCGTACTTACGGCATCGGCAAGTTCAACGAGCAGTGTCGCTCGATGGTGCTGACCTATGTCGAGGAGTGGCGCAAGACTGTGACCCGCATGGGGCGCTGGGTGGACTTCGACAACGACTACAAGACCATGTCGCCGGAGTTTATGGAGAGCATCTGGTGGGTCTTCAAGCAGCTCTGGGATCAGGAGCGGGTCTATAAGTCCTACCGTATCATGCCCTACTCCTGGAAGCTCAGCACACCGCTCTCGAACTTCGAAGCCGGCAGCAACTACAAGGATGTACAGGATCCGTCGATCACCGTTCGTGTCCCCGTAACGGAAGGTGCTCCGGCAGAGTGGGGCGAGACCTGCCTGCTGCTCTGGACCACCACGCCCTGGACACTGCCGGGTAACCTGGCGGTATGTGCCGGTCCCGAAATCGACTATCTGGCTGTGCGCGACGCGGCCGATGGCAAGGTTTATCTGCTGGCAGAGGCCCGGCTCGAAGCGATCTACAAAAATCCGGCAGATGCCGAAGTGATCGCAAAACTCAAAGGGAGCGAACTGGCCGGTTGGCGTTATGAGCCGCTCTTTCCCTACTTTTCCGATCGGGCCGGGGCCTTCCGCGTCCTGATTGACGACTTTGTGACGGTGGAAGACGGTACCGGGCTGGTCCACATGGCACCGGCCTACGGCGAGGATGACTTCCGTGTCTGTCGTGCGGCCGGTATTGAGGAGATTGCCGACCCGCTCGACAGTGCCTGCAACTTTACCGACCTCGTGCCGGAATATGCCGGACGCTTCTGCAAAGATGCCGATCGCGATATCATCCGCCGTCTGCGTGATGAAGGCAAGCTGGTGCATCAGGCGACTGTCGTCCACTCCTATCCCTTCTGCGACCGTACCGACACGCCGCTGATCTACCGCGCCATCGAAGCCTGGTACGTCCGTATCGAAGATGTGCGTGACCGGCTCGTGGCCGCCAACGACAAAGTACGCTGGATGCCGGATTATGTCGGCGAGCGTCGCTTTGGCAACTGGCTGCGCGAGGCCAAGGACTGGAACATTTCGCGTAACCGTTTCTGGGGGTCCTGTATCCCGATCTGGATCAACGAGAGTGATCCTTCCGACTGTATCTGTGTCGGTTCGGTCGCCGAGCTGGAGGAGCTTTCCGGTGCCAAAGTGACCGATCTGCACAAGCACTTTCTCGACGAGATCGTCATCGAGCGTGACGACAAGACCTACCGTCGGACGCCGGAGGTGCTCGACTGCTGGTTCGAATCGGGGGCAATGCCCTATGCGCAGCAGCATTATCCTTTCCAGCGTGGCGATGAGCTGGCGGACTTCTTTCCGGCCGATTTCATCGCCGAGGGGCTCGACCAGACGCGCGGCTGGTTTTACACGCTACTGGTGCTGGGAACGCTGCTCTTTGACCAGTCGCCTTATCGCAATGTGGTCGTCAACGGCCTGATTCTGGCCGAAGACGGCAAAAAGATGTCGAAGCGTCTGCAGAACTATCCCGATCCGCTCGAAGTGATCGAGGAGTGTGGTGCCGATGCCCTGCGTCTCTACATGATCTGTTCGCCGGTGGTGCGGGCGGAAAACCTGCGCTTCTCCAAAGCCGGTGTGCAGCAGTTGCTGCGGGATCTGCTGATCCCCTGGTGGAATGCCTACTCCTTCTTTGTCACCTATGCCAATGTTGACGGCTGGCGAGAGGATGAGCTGCAGCAGCCCGATTCGACCAACGAACTCGACCGCTGGATTGTCTCGGCGCTCGAAACCCTGATCGCCGACGTTACCGAGGCCATGGACGGTTACGACCTGCAACGTTCAGTGCGGCCTTTTGTGCTCTTTATCGACAACCTG
>CAZMGQ010000246.1:0-4198 GCA_964565855.1 uncultured Lentisphaerales bacterium
ATACTGTCTCTTTCCAGCGTGGTAGGGCAGCGACCTCCGGGCGCGCCGTCAATATGTTTTGGTGATGCACTCCCAGTCTTTCGGCCGTAATCTTGCAAAAGCATTTCCAGATTACGGTTGTGGCAGTGTCCGGACTCTGCCACCAACCCTCAATCTCTGCCAAAACCGACATTGAGGCGGTTCCAACCGTTGATGGCAATGATAGCGATTGTCAGGTTGGTCAGTTCCGCTTCTGAGAAGTGCTGGCTGGTTGCGGCAAACAGTTCGTCAGAAACGCCGCCTTCTGAAAGACGTGTCAGGGCCTCCGTCCAGTCGAGTGCTGCCCGTTCGCGTTCGCTGAAACAGTCCGCCTCACGCCACTCGCTAATCGCGTCGAGTCGTTCGGTGGTTTCACCCCGTTCGACGGCATCCTCCGCATGCATCTTGATACAGCGAATACAGCGGTTGATCTCTGAAGCGCGGATTTTGACAATGTTGAGCAGTGATTTTTCCAGTCCGAAAGTCCGGACAGTATTTTCCAGTGCCAGCATCGCCTCGAAAGCCTTCGGTGAGGCATTCGCATAATCAAGTCTGTCTGTTGTTTTCATTATCTCTCTCCTTCTCCGAGGCAGCGCCCACCCGCTGCCCTGCCATGACAAAAGGAGAGCTTACACTATGTTTCTATAATGTCAATAGAAAAACTAGAATATCAATCGTGTTGCTCAATTTTGGTCCGAATCTGCGACTTTTATAATTGATTCAATTTCGGTTGTGAGGCCTTCCATGTTGTCGGCGGCTCCTGTCTGGATGGCTTGAGAGGTGATTCTGGCAGAGTTTTGCAGGACTTTTTGTGGGATGCGTCTGGCTTTGCGTTGGGCACAATATTGCAGTAGCCAGCCGGGCAGTATCAGTGCCAACAATAGCAGCGCACCTGCATGCATGAAGAAGTTGGACGGGAGAAATGTTGCCTGCACAAAGTCATGCACGATCCGATAGCCTGCTGCAATCGTCACTGCAAAAACCGGCAGGTTCAGCAAAAACATACCAAAGGCCGGGGTGAGGCTGGTGGCGGAACGATCGATTTCCCGCTGCAGCTCTTCCTGCCAGACTTGTCGCGAGAATTGCAGCAGATGGCCGGTGTCGACGGAGTGCTGTAGTGAGCGGACTTCGTTGTCGAAATCACATTTTACGAGCTGATCAGCGATAGCCGGCCATTCCTCCAGCAAAGCCATGTTGGCAATCGGGTCGGGACGTTCCTCCCAGTCTGTTTCGAGAGAGTCGCGAATCTCTTCTTCGATCTTTTCGGGGTTGCCCAAAGTGCGGACTGAGCGGCTGATCAGGCGTGACAGGGCAATGGGTGAGAGGGAGACGGGCAGTGTTGCGCTGGCTGAACGCAGATCCAGCAAACGACGTACAAGATTGGCATAGAGTCCGATCGGTCCCCAGGTGCGCTGACTGACTGATGACCAGAGCAGAGCCTGAATGGAGTGACGGGCGATTGCCTGGGTGGTGACACCTTCACTTACGGCTTCAGCCCAGCCGTCTTGCAAAACCCGGATTTGCCGACGAACTTCTTTCAGTTCTGTGGCGTACTTGCGACAATGTTCCAGAATCATGTCCTCTGCAGCCTCCACCAGCAGGCGGCCCCGTGCAAGACGCTGATCGACCATCAGGCTGCCGTCCAGTTCCCGGATTTTATCGCGCAACCCGGCGAGGTCGTTGCGTGTCTGGCGCGGACTTTCCTGCTGAGGCCAGTCGGGATTTTCAAGACCGGCCCGGGCAGAGACGCAGTAAAGGTGGCGCGGCTTGATATTCCAGGCTTTTTCAGCAGCGATAAAGTTTTCGAAATCCTCCAGCAGGTCGTGGGAATCTTCCGGAGAGATGCGATCCCACTGGTTGATGACAATCAGGATGCTCTGGCCGCTGAAAAGCCGGACCCACTGACGCAGGGCAATAATGTTGTCGGCGCGTTTGGGGTTGCCGGCATTGAAGACGCAGACCAGCACATCGGCGAGGCCCAGAACCTGTTCGAGCAGGCCACGGTAGCTTTCACATTCACTGCTGTCGGTATCAGGCGTATCGACCAGCACGGCCTCCGGCAGAGCTGTCGCCGGAAGAGGAATGGGGATGAGTTTTTCGCCCGGTAACTTGCCTTGCAGTTGCTCCGCATCGGTCAGGGAGCGGGCAACGAGCGAGACTTCGCGTGTGGTCGGGCGACTGTGACCGACAGCAACTGCATCGTCACGACCGACGAGGGCATTGATCAGGGTCGATTTGCCCGCGCCGGTCGAACCGACGACAGCCACGACAGGTTTGCTGACGAGACGCTCCTCCATGTCGGCCAGAATCTGGTGAACCTGGCTCAGGCTGCCGGCCAGTTCGTGTCTGGGACGCCAGAAGCGCTTGTTCTGAACCCAGTCCTGAAGCCTGTTCAACCTGGCCACCAGGGCTGCAAATTCGCCTCTTTTGCGTATCAGCTCAAACTCCTGCATGTGGTCTTACTCCTTCAGTGCTTTCAGGGCCGATTGCAGCCTGTCGATGGAAGCCGAGCTTTCGTCGATCAGAACTGTGGTCTGATTCATGAAAGAATCGGCTACATGTTCTTTCAGCAGGTTCCTGATCTTATGGAGCTTGTCTTGCAGCCAGATCTCGTAGATGGGTTGGAGAAATATCTGCATGTTCTTTTGCTGTGCGGCAGTCAGGCCGACAAGTGCCGGCAAGGCAATGAAAAGGGTCTGACTACCGAGATAAGGAGAGACAAATTTGAGCACAATCGCCAGTCCCGGCGCAACGCTGGCGGCTGTGAGTACAATGGCCGTGGCGGGGAGGAGCATGAGGGCGGGGATCATGTTGATTCTCAGTCGGTCTCGGCGGCGTAAACTGGCCCGAAACTCGGCAACATTCTCCTGCAGCTCTGCGGTAATCGTGGGGGAGGAGGGCAGAATGGACGGAATCTGCTGGAGAATGCTTGCCGATTGTTCCTTCCAGTCCGGCAACTGGTCTGCGTTAATTGATGTGGGCCGTGCCGTACGGACAAGGTGCTGTTTCTTTTCAGCCGTTGCGGCCAGCCGCGGCGGATCTTCCGGCTGGCTGTTTCGGCTATGTCGTATTTTTTGACAGAGGGCCTCGATCTCAGCTCCGGCAGTGGAGTCGAGATTGATGATAAACTCCAATTCGCTGCGGGTCAGGTTGAGGCGCAGATCATTTGCCGCTTCGAGGATATTTTGCCGGAAGTTTTCTTCAGGATCTGACTGTTGGCTGCGATCCGATTTACGCTCTTGGAAAACTTTTCGGCTTACATAGGAGAGGCTTCTTTGAGCCAGACGTATCAGTCCCGGCTGGTCTTTATGCCAGGCGGCACTGATTTCGTCTTTCAGTCGATTCTGAGGTATTTCCCTGAGAGCAGTCTGGCTGGCATCCTCAATTGATTTCAGCAATCCATGTTGATAAAGCTGTACTTCGTCCCGGTTGGCTGTTGCCAATGAAAGAACCTGTTCCGCATGTCTGACAATGCCGTCGAGCGCCGACTCACGTGCCGTCAGCCTGGTCTGAGCCGGATCGAGACTGGTTAGCAGGGTATGCAACGGTTCACTTCCCGGCAGGGGAGAAACTTCGGGCAGAATTTCGCCATCGACGACCCTGTCGTCTTCATGGCAGCGATAAGTGCCTGCTATATGCTGATCGAAATCCTCGCCATAAAGGTGTTCGGCGACTGTGCGGGTATGTTCGGTGACCTCATTCTCCGACAGTCTTCGGGAGCAGCGATAAACGAGGATTGCCCGGCGGAGTCCGACCCCGGTCAGGATCTGCCTGACAAACTCCGTGTTGGCCTTGTTGTTGTAAGTACTGTTGGTGAAGATATAGACAAAGACATCGCAGGCTTCGAGAACGGGTTTGGCAAGGTCCCGGTTGGCATAGCCGGAAGCGTCGCCAACATCGAAATCCGGTGTATCGAGCAGTACCAGATTCTGCGGGAGAGAGTCGCAGGTCACATAGCAGGGAGGGCCGGGGCTGGTCAGCTCGCGGCTGGATTGGAGAGGCCGGGGTTCGGTACCGAAGGATTCGAACAGGTTGGCAAGGAAATTCTTCTCTTCGAGGACCCGGGGATGGAAGGCACAGAGGACACGTCGGCTGAGTCCGGCACGTGATTTGACTGCGCTGATGTTGTCGCCCACGATTGAGTTGAAGAGTGACGACTTGCCGGTACTGCCGCCGCCTG
>CAZMGQ010000247.1:0-4182 GCA_964565855.1 uncultured Lentisphaerales bacterium
ACGACAGCTTCTATGTCGGCGAAGACGGCCCGACGCACGAGCCGGTCGAACATCTGGCGGCCCTGCGCTGCATGCCGGGGATCACCGTCATCCGTCCGGCCGACCCCACCGAAACCGCCGCCGCCTGGCTGGCTGCCCTGGCCAACCGCTCAGGCCCGACAGCACTGCTGCTGACGCGCCAGAATCTCGATGTGATCGACCGCTCGATCTTCCCCGCTGCCAACAACCTGAGCCGCGGCGCCTATACCCTATGGCAGTCGGGCGAGGGCACACCGGAGCTGATTCTCATCGCCAGCGGTTCCGAGGTTCAGCTCGCGCTCGCGGCGGCCAGAATGCTCGACGGCACCAATGTACGCGTTGTCAGCATGCCTTCCTGGGAGCTGTTCGAGATTCAGCCGGCCGCCTATCGTGCCGATGTGCTGCCGCCGGCCTGTCAGAAACGCATGGCTGTCGAAGCCGGCTGCTCGTTCGGTTGGGAGCGCTACATCGGCATCACCGGTGCCACGGTCACGCTCGATCGTTTCGGTGCTTCGGCTCCCTACAAGGACCTCGAAAAAGCCTTCGGCTTCACCCCCGAAGCCGTTGCCGAAAAAGCCCGTGCCTTCCTGGCTCAGTAACCTTGCACGCACGTAGTGGCAGAGTCCCGACTCTGCCACCGCGAACAGATTTCGCCCATGAGAAAACGCGAACCACACGACGCTCTCAACGCCCTCGTGGCCGTGATGCTCGACGCCCTGACTCTGGCTGTCGCCACATTGCTGGCCACCTGGCTGCGGTTCGATAGCGGCTGGTTTGCGGTGCCCTTCGGACGCGACCCGCAGCTCTACAGCAAATACTGGACAGTGGCACTGGTGGCGGCCTTCGCCAACTATGTCGTCATGCGGACGCTCAAGCTCTACCGTCGCCCGCAGCTCGGCACCTTCGGCGAAAAAATCCCGCGCCTCACCCGTGCGATTTTCATCGATGGCATCGTCCTGCTGGTGGTGATGGCAGTTGTCAAAAACCGCTATGCCGACTATTCGAGCGGTGTTGTCTTTCTGCTCTGGCCGGTCGGTCTCCTGCTGATTCTGATCCAGCGGGCGATCATCTTCCACCTCGAGCTGCGGGCCGCCCGCAAGGCCGCCCCCACCAGCTCGGTGCTCGTCATCGGCACGGATGCCACCGCCGCCCATCTGGTACGCAGCTTCGGGCGCGACCCGCGCCTGCGCCTCAATGTGGCCGGGCTCCTGCGTGTGGCAGATTCGCGTGTCGATGATTTTTTCGAGCCTGATCAGGTGCTCGGCAACGAAAACGAACTCGAAGCCATCCTGCCACGCCTCGGGCGTGTAACCCAGCTCGTGATCGCCGACGGCAACCGGCTCCCGCGCGGCCGTCTGGCCGATATCGCCGCCTATTGCCAGCGCCACATGATCCGCTTCAACATGGTGCCCGATGTTTTCCGCATGTTGACAACGGCGGTCGAAGTACAGTCGTTCGACGGCATTCCTCTGCTGGGCATGA
Source organism: uncultured Lentisphaerales bacterium (assembly GCA_964565855.1). Taxonomy (GTDB): domain Bacteria; phylum Verrucomicrobiota; class Kiritimatiellia; order RFP12; family JAZUKQ01; genus CAZMGQ01. The sequence continues at coordinate 1,501 of CAZMGQ010000247.1, forward strand.
AGCACGGCCCGCTCGACAACCCCTGGAATCGCGCCTTCAAACGCCTCGAAGATATCGTCGGCAGTCTGGTGGGGTTGCTGATCTCGGCCCCGATCGTGCTCATTTTCGCCATCCTGCACAAGCGCGAGTCACCCGGCCCGGCTTTCTATGCCCAGACTCGCTCCGGCTACGGCGGCCGCCCCTTCACGATCTACAAACTGCGCACCATGCGCATCGATGCCGAGGCCAAGAGCGGCCCCGTCTGGGCGACCGCCAACGATCCGCGCCGCACCCGCATCGGTGCCTGGATGCGCTCCCACAATATCGACGAACTGCCCCAGTTCTGGAATGTGCTCAAGGGCGACATGAGTCTCGTCGGCCCCCGCCCCGAACGTCCGGTTTTTGTCGAGCAGTTCCGCGACGATATCGTCCGCTACATGTGGCGCCACGCCTGTCGTCCCGGCATGACCGGCTGGGCCCAGGTTAACGGCTTCCGTGGCGATACCTCAATCGAAGAACGGCTGCGCTGCGACCTCTACTATATCGAGAACTGGTCTCTCGCACTCGACTTCAAAATCCTGCTGCGTACTCTTTTCACCCTGCGTAACGCCTACTGATTTTTGTTCCCTGCTTTATTTCAATTTTCCATCCACACCTGATCTGGCTATGCTACCCCACTCCCCCACCGGCATTTTTTCCAACATCTGGATCGGCTGCTGCCTCGCCTCCTGGGGCATGGCACAACTCTGCAAACTCATCAGTGCCTTTGTCCAGACACGCGAATTCGACCTGGCCTACTTCACCAGCACCGGCGGTATGCCGAGTGCCCATACGGCGACTGTCAGCGGCCTTGCGACGGCAATCGGCCTCACCAACGGCTTCAACTCACCGGCTTTCGGCCTTGCCTTCACCCTCGCCGGTATCACCATGTTCGATGCCTCCACCGTCCGCATGGCCGCCGGCAAGCAGGCCTCTCTGATCAACGAAATCGTGCACGAACTCCTGCGCAATCACCGCTTGGCCGAAAAACCCCTGCGCGAACTGCTCGGCCATACGCGCTTCGAAGTCTTCATGGGCATGCTCGTCGGCATCGCCACCGCCACCAACATCACATTAGTCTGGCTCCGTCGCCAGGGCTGACACACCGAAAGGACGCATCATGACAAAACATCACACCAACAAGTCCGGTCACAGTGCTGCTGCGATCGGTGTCGCCGTCGGAGCCTCAATTCTGCTGGGAGGTAATCCCGCCGCAGCCCGTGACAAAGCCCTGATCGCCGACCACACAACCACCGATATCAGCCGGATTCCGGCGGCTGCCATTGCCAGGGCCCGCGAAACTCTCAAGATCGCCTATGGTCACACTTCGCACGGCAGTCAGATCGTGGCCGGCATGGAAGCACTCAAACAGCGCAACCCGGAACTCTATGCCTTCGGTCGTCAGGAAGCCCCCGGCAACCTCTCCTTCTGGGACACTACCCCCGGTGGCGACCTCGGCAACCCCGACCGGACCACCTGGGCCGAACGCACCCGCGAACTGCTCAACGGCCGGGGCCGCGACCGCAACGTCATCGTCTGGTCCTGGTGCGGCCAGGCCGGCACGGCCTCGGAAGCCCAGATGCAGACCTATCTCGACCTGATGGACGGTCTCGAAAAAGATTTTCCCGAAGTGACCTTCATCTACATGACCGGACACCTCGACGGCGGTGGCAAGGATGGCAATCTCCACCAGCGCAATGAGCAGATCCGCGACTTCTGCCGCAAAAACAACAAGGTACTCTTCGACTTTGCCGATATCGAGAGTTTTGACCCCGACGGCAAGGTCAATTTCATAGAACTCCACGCCAATGACGGCTGCTCCTACCGGCGCAACGGCACCCGCGGCAACTGGGCCGACGAATGGCTGGCCGCCAACCCCGACCATCAGTTCGCCCTGCCGGCCAGTGCCGCCCACAGCCGTCCGCTCAACGCCGCCCTCAAGGGCCAGGCTTTCTGGCACCTGCTGGCACGTCTCGCCGGCTGGGACGGCAGCTCTTCACAGTAAAGAGGATACTGAATGTCCGAGTTTATCCGGGCTTGCATTGATCACCCCCTGTTGCGTCAGGCACTGGCGGCGGCACTCCTGACCTCAGTTGCCTGTGGCACTGTCGGGACACTGACAGTTGTCCGCCGCTCGACCTACGTGGCCGGGGCCGTGTCACACTCGGTGCTCGCCGGCCTGGGCTTCGCGCGCTATGCCACGGTTGTGTGGGGTTGGAAGTTTCTGACACCCACGATCGGGGCCCTGCTGGCAGCCATCATCTCGGCCCTGATCGTGGTCGGCATCACGCTGCGGGGCCGGCAGCGGATCGATACGGTGCTGAGCGCGCTCTGGGCGGTCGGCATGGCGGCCGGGATCGCGTTTATGGCCGCTACACCGGGCTACCAGGAAGACCTGATGGGCTATCTTTTCGGCAGCATTCTCTTCGTTTCGCCCTCAGATCTGGGCGTGATGCTGGCGCTGGATATAGTGCTGCTGCTGGCATTGGCACTGGGTTACCGGGGCATTCTGGCGATCAGCTTCAACGAAGAACTGGCACGTCTGCGCGGCGTACGGGTGGCACTTTACGAAACCCTGCTGGCCCTGCTGGTGGCAGTGGCGGTGGTGCTGCTGGTCAAGGTTGTCGGGGTCGTGCTGGCGATTGCGCTCCTGACCCTGCCGGC
>CAZMGQ010000248.1:0-4151 GCA_964565855.1 uncultured Lentisphaerales bacterium
AGAGTACTGCGCACTCTCATTGACCCAGATCACGGCCGGATGACCCCCGACAATACGCCGCGCGTTCGGTACCAGCATCCGGTTGCCCGTACCATCCGGCTTGATCAGATACAGCTCGGTATCGGGACCATCGCTTTCGATGTTGTAATTCCGTCCCCGAGGGTAACTCATGTAAACAATCCGGCTGCCGTCGGGCGAGACTGCCGGACATGCGTGATCACGCCCCTTTTCGTCGGGCGTCAGACGCCGCTTGTCGCGACCGTTCAGCCGCCGGTACCAGATGCGCCAGTTGCCATCCTCACGGTTGCTCTCCCAGACGACATAGCTGTTTGCGTCGCCGAGCTGGGCAATTGACCTCCAGGCCGCCCGCTCGTTTCGATTTTGTGCCGACAAACTCCCGGCCATCAATCCGACCAGCAGCAACGGCATTATCACTTTGACCAGACTGTTACTTATCATGATTTTCTTCATATTCAAACCTCAGCATTAAACTCCTAAAACTGCGCTCGGGACATACAAGGGGACAAAACTAAAATGGAGACGGTTGAAAAATGGCGTATGTCCAAACCTGTATGACAGACATTCCTGTCTATCCAGAAACGGACACTGAAACTGCGCTCGGGGCAGGCTAGGGGACAAAACTAAAAGGAGGACGAATGTCCCCATGAGCCATAAAAACAAAAAAAGTGCATATATCAGAAGAAACAAAATAAAAACCTCACAGCATAGGGTAAACTCATCTGGGAAAAAGGGGCACCAGCCGCCAGCCGGCTGACTCTGTCAGTTCCCGGGCGGCAAAACACCAGATAACCACTTTTTTCTCAGTCGCAAAATCTGCCTCGCTCCTGATGCGCCTGGCCAGATCGATACGTACCGGTGTGGCCGCCGAGCCGCGCCGGGCCATACGGTCGATCGTCATGCCAAGATGGGCCGCCAGATGGGCCGCCAGACCGCCGCCTGTGGCATGCATGTCGCCGCCATCCTGGAATACCAGCCCGTGGCTGTCGCTCAGCAGCAGAATCGGTGCTGCCGGATTGTCTGCCAGTGCGGCACCTCCTTCTTCAGTTATTTCCTCCAGCGCAATTTTTTCCGCTGCCTGTTCCACGGCACCTTTCAGCCCCCGCAAATCGCCCTGCAGCTCGATTACACTCTTGCGACTCCCGGTCTTCAACGGTCCACGCTCGATCAGCTTCTGCTCCAGCAACCAGTCGGCAACAGCCCCGGCCACCATCGCAATACCGCGCGGGCTCCAGTGTGAGTCCTGCTGACAATAGACCGGACCTTCAGCCTTATCCGTCTTCCGCGCCTGCAACAATGCCGGCATAACATCCAGCACATTGACGCCTTCTTTCTCCAGCAAGGCATAAAACTCCTGCAAACTCGCATCGACCCGTTCCGGCACCCCCGCCTCTCCACGTGGCGTGGCTGGCAGCAGTTTGTCGGCATAAACCACCGCCCGCGGCGGCACCGGCAACAGCAGCAGCGTTATATCACGCTCCTTCAACTGACGTGCCGTTTCTAAAATGGCTGGCAGCGGATCACGTGCATCGGCTCTGGTGGCCTGCGAAGCCTCCTGTGCAGCTTCTCCCCAGAATTTTCCAACACCCAGGTGCCGCAGTTCGGAGGCCAGAAACAGCCAACCATCCGCCCCGACCACCACCGCTCTACCCTCTTCACCGGCCTTGGCCGCCTCTGTCCGGCAAAACGCAGCCAAGTCTGCAGCCGGATCACCCAGCCCGTGGCAGAGTCCGGACACTGCCACAAGCATTGTCAGCCATATTTTGCGCATCATCATTGCAATACCTCTACTTCTTCAGCCCACATCAGGGGCAGGTCAAGCTCGAGCAACGGATCGTCGAGCGATCCGGCGTTCAGCTTTTCATACTTCGCCCTGACGGAGTCCCACTCTTGCAGCAAGATCCGTACCCTGGCACCAGCTCGCAGGGCCGCCACAGGATCAATCTTCCGTTGACGCATCCCGAAGGACATGACTACGAGTTCTTCAAAATCGATCTTTTCACCATCCTCAGGCTGCAAGTCGATCAGGTGCCACTTGATCACAAAATCCGCATAGGGTGCATCGGCACGGGGACCATCCGAGACAGCGGCAATACGTCCCTGCAGCCAGATAGCATCGGTTAGAGCTGCCGGACGCGCCACTTCACGCACATTACGACTGACTTCCTCCCAGTCAATCTCTGCCCAGTCTCCCTGTGCCAGCTCACGTTCGGCAAACTGCCAGACGACGATGCGCAACTGCTCAAGGTTCAGCTCCCCACGCTGCAAGGCCTGAGCGAAACGCTCACGCGAGGCCCTGGCTCCACTGTCGTTGCGTACAAAGGGTCGCACCGGCGCAGCCAGGTGCTTGGCCAGCCGCTCAGCCAGACCGGCATCCTTGCCCCATCCCATTTCAGCCAGCGAGAAGATGTTGGCAAAACTGTCGCCCAACAGGACAACCTCAGCCTCGTCGGCAGTCGCGTCAGCAACCGGACGCACCGTGACATTTTCCGGCTGGCACCAGGCATGTTCGGACGGCAGAGCCAGCATGGCGGCCGTATCGCCGACCGCTGCAATCGTCTCTGGCGGCAGTTCGCGGGGTGCCTCACCTGCTGTAACTAACTGACCGGATTGTCCAATCAGGTTCGCCAGTCGGGCTGCCACGGCATCCATACTCTCCGGTCGCCAATGTGTATCACTGCGCAGAAAGATCCCCTGCCCTGCGTTGCGCAGCTCCTTCATGACGGTGGCCGGATCATAGATTTCCACCCCTGCGGCTACCAGTTCGGCCTGCCAACGCTCAAAACCTCTTACACGATAGAGCGGTGTGAAGCTACTGCCGTATGACGACTGTGGAATCAGTTTTTCGGCATGTACCCCGGCCTTTGAGAGGGTCGGTACCAGGACGAGCCTGACATCGTGGCTGGCCAGAAAATCACGGAACTGCAAAATCGCCGCCTGTGATGCGACAGCCGTTGTCGATGGCCTGTCAGCACCCAGCCCCTCACCCGTCAGTGCCTTGATATCGGCCCCATAAAAGAGCCAGCCATCACGTCCGGGATAAACCTGTTCGTCACCGGCGCCGAGATGTGAGATCAGCCGCTGGACCGGCTCACGCAGTGCAACTGCGGCAGGGAACTCGCGGTTGAGCACATCTTCATAGTTGGCGATCCGCTCACGCAGGAGAGTATTGGGAGCCAGCAGACGGTTCAGCAACTGTGGGCCGGATTTCGAGGTTGCGGCAGTACGGGATTTTTTGAGATCGGCACCGAGACCGGCAAACGAAGCTGCCATGTTGCGCCGCAAACGGGCCTGCCAGAAGAGTGAAGCCATACCGGCGACAAGCAGCAGTACGAATCCCGCAACCAGCAACAGGGCCACACTGCGGCGGATATCGGTCACGCCGATTTCGGCATGGGCCTGTTCCTCGCGACTGGCATAGCGGCGGGGAGCCGTCTCTCTGGAAGCGGTGGACATCAGAAAATGAAGTAGATAAAGGGGTGGAAGGAAGTTGCCACCAGCAGAGCCAGCGACAGCGTGAGCAGAACAAGGGTCAGCAGGGCACGGGGCAGCGTGAGGCGCCGTGTAAAGTCCCAGGTCTGGATGCCGCAGAAAGCAATGATAGCGGCAATGGCGATGGCACCGAGATGGTACGGAGTCCGGATCATGCCGGAAACCAGACCTGCCGCCGCATCGCCCGACCCGATGCCAAAGAGACTGCCCCAGTAGCGCAGCGTGGCCGGCAGATCAGGCGCACGGAAGGGCACCCAGGCCAGCAGCACCCAGATGAAAGTCGCGGCGATTCGCAGTGGACGTGTGCGGCCTGTGGCAGAGTCCCCACGCTGCCTCCCCGCCAAAGCCCGTTCGACCGCAAGGGCCAGCCCATGCATGCCGCCCCAGGCGACAAAGTTCCACGAGGCTCCATGCCAGAGGCCGCCGAGCAGCATGACAGTCATCAGGTTGGCATAAGTGCGGCACGTACCGAACCGGTTGCCGCCGAGCGGTATATAGAGGTAGTCGCGCAGCCAGTTGGAGAGCGAGAGGTGCCAGCGGCGCCAGAACTCGCTTATGGAGGCTGAGCGGTAGGGTGAATCGAAGTTTTTGGCAAAGGTGAAGCCCAGCATCAGACCGAGGCCGATCGCCATGTCGGAATA
>CAZMGQ010000249.1:0-4148 GCA_964565855.1 uncultured Lentisphaerales bacterium
TTGATAATAGGCAGCGACGCACCCTCCCAGAGCAGAACACTGCCACGGGGATCCATTTTGTCCAGTATCTCCCGTGCTGTCCGGACCACGGGAGAATCGATCGGCAGACGGAAACCGGGAAAACCGGCCGATTCGCTCTGAAAGGTCAGCCTCAAGCCCGGCGGACAGTGGTCCTGCAGGTGCTTTTCGAGTGCTGCCAGACAGGCCGCCGGGTCCTGCGCAGGACAGAGGCGGGCGCTGACTTTGGCAACGGCACGGGCGGGAATGATGGTCTTCTGCCCCGGTCCGTTATAGCCGCTGGCCATGCCGTTGATCTCGATTGTGGGGCGGAATCCGAGGCGCAACTGTGGTGCTAGGCCACTTTCGCCGCCCAGCGGTGGCACACCTGTTTTGGCTGTATAATCTGCCTCGTCGAAGTCTGTTTCCAGTGCCAGCGCCAGTTCGCGCGGAGCCGGAGGCAGGAGACCGTCGAGAAAACCTTTGACCCGGATGGCTCCCCGCTCATCGTGCAGGGTCGCCAAAAGGCTGGCCATGCCCTGGGCTGCGTTGGGTGCCAGTCCGCCATGGAGGCCGGAGTGCAGATCGTGGCTCGCGCCTTCGAGAATCAGGGTGGCGTGAATACTGCCGCGCAGTCCGGCAACAATCGCGGGGCGACCATCGGCCGCCATATTGGTATCGCAGACGACCACAACATCGCCGGCAAATTTTTCAGGATGCTGCTTGAGATAGGCGGCAAAACCGTAGCTGCCGCTCTCTTCCTCGCCCTCAAGTACGATGCGGATATGTGGCAGGGCGACCCCTGCAGCCATCAGAGCAGGCAGCGACTGCAACGAGAAGAAGAGCTGCCCCTTGTTGTCCGACGCTCCCCGGGCATAGACCCGTCCCTCACGCTCGACCGGCTCGAAGGGATCGGGCTGTTTCCAGAGGTCGAGCGGATCGGTCGGCTGAACATCGTAATGTCCGTAAAACATTACTGTGGGCGCCCCGGCAACATCGGCGGGACGTTCGGCGATCACGAGCGGCTTTCCGGGCGTCGGGACTACTTCGCTGGCAAAGCCCATCCGCTCGAATTGGCGAGCGAGCCAGGCGGCACAGTCGTTACAGGCGCTGTCGCAAGCCGGATCTGAAGCGACAGTGGCAAAGCGCAGCAACTCAAGCCAGTCCTCACGGAGCCGGGCACGCCGGCTGTTGAAAGACTCCGACAGAAGTTGTGTTTGCATAATTATAGCAGAAAGGGCCGTCAAACCATGACGACCCGAAGTGAAGCTAAAAGCCCGGTTGTTGCTAAATCACGTATTCGCCGGCTTCGGTTACGCCACGTTGACGCTCGATAACCTCAGCCAGTGTGATTCCACGCAGGGCGGCAATCAGCGAAGCGTTGATTTCGTCCCAGATAGTGCGTGAGGCACAGACCAGCGTCCGCTCACAGTTGTCCGGACCGCCTACGCAGTCAACAATCGAAACCGGACCTTCCAGCACCTCGACCAGATCCAGCAGGGTCACCTGCTCCGGTGGCTTGGCCAGCGAGTACCCGCCATGGGCTCCGCGCACAACACTAACGACCCCGGCCGTCCGCAGCGGGTTCATCACCTGCCAGAGATATTTGGCAGAGATGCCCTGACGTTCGGCAATGTCGTTCAGCGGCACAGGACCATTATGCTGATGCAGTGCGATATCCATCAGCGTCCTTAGTCCATACCGTCCCTTGGTGGAGATTTTCATGAGCAATCCTTTGCAGAGATTCAGCCTCTGTTTTTTTGAAACTATGTCAACTCTAGACCTTCACTGGCATTTTGTCAAACAGAGATTGTTTTCCGCTGCAAAACCGTCGCAAAAGCCTGTTTATTGGCCTGTTTCAACCAAGGATTCAGACAATCTTTGATCTAAAAGTGGAGGACGAGCGTCCGTTGCCTGTCGCGCTGTAGCTTCTTGGCGTAGGCGGGCGAGCCGCACGACAACACCGGGACCGCAGGGCTCCGTACCTGCAGGCTTCGGCCGGCAGGCCGCATGACTCGCGACAAACGACCCACGACTCGCGATGCTCGGAGTCACAGAGTCCGGAGTCAAAAATCGCGTCAGGCCATGGTGATTCCGGGGTTGTTTTTGCTGACAACGTGACAGTCGTCCCTCCCCTACCGTGGCAGAGTATGGACACTGCCCAATCTGTAATCTGCCGTTTTATTTGCAAGATTACAGACCTCTTCCTGTCCCGAGCTGGAGCTCGGGGCTCCCAGGATATGCGGACGACGTGACAGTCGTCCCTCCCCTACCGTGGCAGAGTCTGGACACTGCCACAATCTGTAATCTGCCGTTTCATTTGCAAGATTACAGACTCCGAACCAGCTTGCGTGCAGTACGGGGCAGTTCGGGGTCGCGGGCGCCGAGTGTCGCCAGAATGTCGCCTTCTCGGGCGGCATCTGTCATCTGGCTGATTGCGGCTTCATGTGAATCGACCGCGACAACATTCGTTCCGGCGGCGCGCAGCCGTTCGGCCAGGGCCCCGCTGTCGATACTGCGGTTGGCCGTGCCGCCGGCATCATAGACCGGCAACAGATAGAGCACATCGTCGGGACGCAGGGTGGCGGCAAACATTTCGCCCAGCTCATCCAGCATGGCCCGTAACGGCCCGAAGCCATGGGGTCGCCAGAGTCCGAGTACACGCCGATAACCGGTTGCCATAGTCTGCCAGACAGCCCGCAGCTTTTCGGTGTTGTGGGCGTAGTCATCAACCACAGGAATCGTTTTATCCCGCCAGCCGACCAGCTCCAGCCGCCGCTCGACACCCTTGAAGGCGGCCAATGCGGCAGCGACATCCGTCGCCGGCAAGCCTAGTGCCAGTGCCAGCCTCACAGCCTGCCAGGCGTTGACAACATTGTGCCGTCCCGGCAGGGCGATGGCATAGTCCTGACTCTGCCACCGGAAGCGGCTCCCCCAGGCGAGGGGTTCGTCCGGCGGTGCGGGGGTATCGTCGTCGATGCCGTCTATTACGATTCCGCTGACCTGTGAACGGAAAGTGTCAAACAGATCGAGAGCCTCCTCCAGCGGAAAATGATCGGCCGAAGCGTTGGTAATGATGGCGTGCCGGGGATGGAATTTCAGCAGCGAACGGTCGCTTTCATCGACTTCGATCACGCACCATTCGCCCTGTCCGTTGCGGACACTGCCACAGCGCCGTTCATTGCGCCAATCGATCACCGGTGCGCCGTTGATGACCAGCGGATCGAGTCCGCAACCGGCCAGTATGGCCCCGAGGATGGCGGTAGTTGTACTTTTACCACTCGTGCCGGCGACGGCGATCAGGTTGCGCTGCGGCGAGGCAGAGGTGAGGTCGGCCAGTACATCAGCACGGTGGCGGATGGGGACATTCAGATGTCGGGCGGCTTGGATTTCGGCGTTGGTCTCCTCGATGGCACTGCTGACGACCAGAGCTGCCAGGTCGGGCGTAATGGCGGAGCCATCCTGCCGTAAGGTGGTCAGCCCTTGTGCCACGAGTTTGTCAACCACGGGACTGGTGTCGTGGTTATCGAGCCGTCGATCAGAGCCGCTGACGACAGCTCCGGCATCGAGCAGGGCCTCGGCGAGGGCACTCATGCCGACACCGGCGACACCGGCGATGTGGAACTTCTGACCTGCAAGGGGTGACATGGTATCGATGGCGATTACTGGCGGTTGAGATGGTGGCGGACGGCGGACGCGAGGTCGGCCAAAGTATTGACAGACTCCGGAAGGTCGAGCGTGCCGCCCCAGGCGACGGGCCGTCCGTCGCGCCCGTGGGTGCCGCGGATTTTGCTGGTGTCCTGAGTGACACCCGGCGGAAAACCGCTGAAGAAAAGCTCGCAGGGATCGAAGCCGGGCTTGTTGTGGATATCGATATGCCTGGCATAGTCCGGTGCCTGGCGGGGATTATCCCACCAGTAGTAGGCCAGCCAGTTGTCGGGCGGTGCCACAAGTTGGAGTTCGCCGGCATTGGGAGAGACCTGTTCGCCGGCGGCGATCCGGGCTGTATTATCGACGATTTCCAGACCCGGCACGGCGGCCAGACAGTCACGCACAGCAGCCAGATCGCTCCGGTCGCGGATATAGACTTGGGCTACCTCATGATCGCAGACTGCAAAAGCGCGGGAAGTGTGGAAGTCGGGGTAGAGCAT
>CAZMGQ010000250.1:0-4137 GCA_964565855.1 uncultured Lentisphaerales bacterium
CGACGGACGTGTCACCCTCGACGGCACTGTCGTTCGCGAGCCGGGGCAGCGTGTGGACTCTGCCACCAGCCGCATCCTGGTCGATGGTCGCCCGCTCCCCGCTCCCCCGACGCAGTTCCGCACCATCATGCTCCACAAACCACGCGGCCTGATCTGTTCGGCCGATGCCAGCCAGGGCCAGACCGTCTTTGCCTGTCTCCCCAACTTCCGCGAAAGGCTGGTGCCGGTCGGCCGGCTCGACAAGGACAGCGAAGGCCTACTGCTGCTCTCAAACGATGGCGACCTCATCAACCGCCTCACCCACCCGCGCTACGGCTACCGCAAAGAATATCTCGTTACCGTCCTCGGCCACGTTGACCACCAGACGCTGCAACGCCTCCGGAGCCCCATGACCCTGCCGGACGGAACCAGCTACCAGCCAGCCGAGGCGGCCCTGGTCGGGAGCGAGTCCCGCCAGTCACCTGCACGCCACCGCCTCATCATCCGCATCGGCGAGGGTCGCAATCGTCAGGTACGACGCATGTGCGAGGCCGTCGGCCTCACGGTCGAACACCTCCAGCGCCAGGCCATCGGCGGCCTGCGCCTGCCCAAAGATCTCCCGCCCGGAGCATGGCGCGACCTCACTCCGGCCGATTTCGCCAAACTGACGTAGATATCTCACATGAAGGTACGAAGGGGAGAGACTTTAAGCTGGAGGGCGGCAGGCTCTTGCCGCCGGATGAAGCCGCTTCTCAAATTGCCATTCACGACCCACATTCCCTCTCCGCGTTCTCCACGTCTCCGCGTGAGTCTCCCACGTCAGCTTGTTGCTCTTGGCGTCTTGGCGGTTCCATAACCCTCAGCTTCATACCAACTTGGCGTTCTTGGCGTTCTTGGCGGTTCCATAAACCCCCAGCTTCACGCCAGCTTGGCGTTCTTGGTGCCTTGGCGGTTCCATAAACCCCAGCTTCACACCAGCTTGGCGTTCTTGGCGCCTTGGCGGTTCCATAACCCCCAGCTACCAGCTTGGCGGTGCGCGCGTTTGACATCCGGCTGAGGCTGTGGGAAGATGCACACGAAGGAGTATCTGAGATGCAGTTAACCGAAGAACACAAAAAATCCGTCCGCCAATGGGCCGCCGAAGGAGAGGGCCTTTCCGAAATTCAGAATCGCCTCTTCGAGTCTTTCGGCCTGCGCCTGAGCTTTATGGAGGTCCGCCTGCTGGTGCTTGACCTGCAGATCGACATCCGCGAGAAAAATCCGCCCAAACCAACCCCTCCTCCCGCCGGCAAGCCCGCCGCCGCACCTGCAGACGGCTCTGATTCGGACGATTCTGCTATCGCTCCGGATGAGGGCGATGCGATCGCTGGCAATGTTACAGTCGAGGTCAACCGCATCACCCAGCCGGGCTTCATGATCACCGGCGATGTCACCTTCTCCGACGGCGTCACAGCCCAGTGGGGCGTTACCTCCATGGGCGAACTCTCCCTCGCCGCGCCCGATAACCCCGGCTACCGGCCGACACCGGAAGACACCGCCGAGTTCCAGCTCAAACTGCGCGAAGCCCTCCAGCGCCAGGGAATGATGTAAGATGACCCCGGCAGCCGACACGGCATTTGTCTACGGTTTTTTCGGTGCCGGCCAGATGGGCGAGGCCATCTTCAAAGGCCTGCTCGACCGTGGTCTGGCCGATCCGGGTAGAATCCTGATCTGCGAAGCCGACCCGGGCCGGGCCTCACTGATGCGGCAACGCCACTCCGTCACAGTCCTGACCGATCCCGACCAACTGATCCGGCAGAGCGATGTGGTCGTGCTGGCGGTCAAACCCCAGGAGCTCGAAAACCTGCTGGACGGCCTCACACCCGACAGCCTCAGCCGTCCGCTCTTTATCTCGATCGCCGCCGGCAAAACCCTCGCCTGGCTTGAAAGCAAACTCCCCGGTGCCCGGGTCGTCCGCTGTATGCCCAACCTCGCCATGCGCGTCGGTGCCGGTATGTCAGCCTACTGTCTCGGACAACACTGCCTCCCGACCGACCGCCAGCCCACCGCCGACCTGCTCTCCAGTGCCGGCCTGGCTCGCGAAGTGGATGAATCTCTCTTCGATGCCGTCACCGCCCTCAGCGGCTCCGGGCCGGCCTTCTTCGCCGTCATCCTGCAGGCCTTTGTCTCCGGCGCTGTCACGCTCGGCATGTCGCAGGACGAAGCTCTGGCCTTCGCCCGCCAGACCTTCGCCGGCACCGCCGCCGTCCTCTCTGACGACGCCACCACTCCGGACGAATTCGCCCGGGCGGTCACCTCGGCTGGCGGCACGACGGCTGCCGGACTCGCAGTGCTTCAGTCATCCGCCATGGTCGGCATCATCGCCGACACCCTCGCCGCCGCCGCCCGCCGCAGCCGCGAGCTGGGTCAGTAATCCCCTCGGTCACTACCTTAATCCATATATAAGAGCCTCCATCATGACACCCGAGACTGCTTCAATATCGGTCGCCCCCTCCCCCGTCCCGGTACCGGACGCAATGATCGAAAAACTGCTGAGTGCCCCACGTGTGGTCATCGTCTCACACGTCAAACCGGATGGCGATGCCTTCGGCTCCACCCTGGCCCTGGCGCACCTGCTGCAAAATGCCGGCCGTAACGCCATCGTCGTCGGGCTCGAACCAGTCGCCCCCTCCTACCAGTTTCTGACACAGACTCAGCCCATATTGCCTGCCGCAGAGTATCTTCCTCAAGAGGGCGACCTGTTCGCCGTCTGCGATTGTGGCAGCCCCGACCGTCTGCCGGGTCCACTGCAAGTTTTCCTCGAAAAACTGCCTTCAGTCTCCATTGATCACCACAAAACCAACAGCGGCTTCGGCGATGTCTCCTATGTTGACCCCTCAGCCAGCTCCACCGCCGAACTCATCTGGCGCATCGCCCGTAAAGCCGGCTGGCCACTCGATCAGGCCAGCGCTACAGCTCTCTGGGTCGGAGTCGTTACCGATACCGGCCGCTTCGCCTACGACAATACCACCCCCGAAACACTCGAATTTGCCGCCGACCTGCTGCGTCAGGGCCAGTTGTCCACCGCTGAAGTCAACGAACAGGTTTACGGCAACGTCCCCGAGGCCCAGCTCCGCCTGCAGGCCCGTGCAATCGATTCGCTGCAACGTTCGCCCGATGGCCGTGTCGCCCTGATCTCACTGGCCCGCTCGGACTATGATGCCTGTGGCGCAGCCGGGACCGATTCCGAAAACTTTGTCAACCTCCCACGCTCGCTGCGTGGTGTCACAGTCGCCGGACTGCTCTACGAAGGTGACCAGCCGGACCAGACCCGCCTCTCGCTCCGCTCACGCCCTCCGTACGATGCCAGCCTGTTCTGCAGCCGTCACGGCGGGGGCGGCCATGCCCGCGCCGCCGGTGCAACCCTGGATATACCCATCAGCGAGGCCCGTCAGTCCATCCTGCGGGAACTCACTGCCTGGCTCGACAGCCATATCTGATTTTTGCGGTTTGATGGATGACCATAGACAGTGCTTTCAATTCTGAGCGCCTGATTTAGTTTATGGAGCAGTTCGTGCTATCGGAATCGGGATCGTTTTCGGCATCGAATCGTTCGGTTTTGTGTAGTTTCCGATTCCGATAGCGATGCCGCCCCCGACAACCCGGTCAAACTTAAATTTTCTGTGACTTGACCCGGAAAAAGCTTTTGATGTGACTCAAAAAGTGCCAGCGCAATGCTATGTCACGCCAGAAAAAAATGCTAAAGAATTTTCCCAAAAACAAAAAAAACCAACAATGCCAGTAACGTCAGTAATTCTGAACCCCACTTTTAGTGAATCATACTGTAATCTGGCGATGACTTTTCCAGATTACAGCCATTGCAACTAAATTACGGAGAACATTCAAATTGCAGCAAACCCCTCCCCCTCCATCGTACTGTAATCTGGCGATAGCTTTTCCAGATTACAGCCATTGGGATTAAATTGTGGAGAACATTCAAATTGCGGCAGAGCTCCGACCCTGCATCGCACTGTAATCTGGTGATACCTTTTCCGGATTACAGAAAATAAGCTCTTTGCGTGACATAGCGCACGAACCATCTCTCCATCTCCTGAATCCTTCATTGTAATCTCAGACTTCCTGACCTCGTCGGAAAATGCTTTGGCACTTTTTCTGATT
>CAZMGQ010000251.1:0-4112 GCA_964565855.1 uncultured Lentisphaerales bacterium
ACTGCCGTGACATCCGAACAGACCACCGGACAGCCACAGGCCATCGCCTCCAGCAGGGGCAGACCAAACCCTTCATCGATCGAGGGATAGACCAGCGCCAGCGCCCCGCCATAGAGAGCCGGCAGCTCTTCATCCGGCACATATCCCTTCAGCTCGACATGCTCCCCCACCCCGCTCGCCTCGATCGCCCGCACCAGCTCCGGCAAACCGGCCACTGCCCGACCCGCAATCACGAGCCGCAACTGTGTAAACCCACGCTCATGCAGTTGCCGCAGGGCATCGAGTGCTGTGCTCAGGCTTTTACGCGGTTCGATGTTGCCCACACAGAGCAAATACCCTTTCCTCTGCGACGCCTCTGTGATGCCGGTCCGATCGGCCACCGTTTCATCAGGCCCGCTCCTGATCCGCTCCGCAAAACGCGACGAAATCCCCAGCGGCACCTGCCTGATGCGACTGGCCACTTCGGGAAACCTGCGACGCACCGCCGCTGCCGTATAGTCCGACGGCACCAGCACCGCCGCCGCCCGCCGGATTGAGACCGGCAGCAGGAGGCGGAAGTTCCAGCGGTTGAGAGGGCGGCAACGTTCGGGCGCATCTAATGCGTGTAGATCATAGACATTCAACACCACCGGACAACGGGCCGCCAGCGGAGCGAGATAAGCCGGAGCATGACACAGCGAAAAACCTCCCCGCCCCAGAACAAACGGCAGTCGCACCTGCTCCCACAGGATACGCAGGGCACGTGAATTGATGCCAGACGTCCCAGCCAGCCTGACCGCCTGCCCTCTGCTGCCCTCACCCGGCACGGGCGGGGCTAGAGCCGCCAGTGACCGCGGCCAGAAAACTGTCGTCCGCAGGTCTGGCGATGCCTGGTTCAACAGGGCAGACGCCTGTTCGGCCACTGCATTTTCCACCCCCGTAAAGGGACGGCGCAGCACCATGGCATTGTAGGCAACATGTGCCCCCGCCTGCTGCGACGCCGCTTCTGAAGCTGATTTTGCTTGGCCGTTCATGTCTGGCCTGCGACTATACCACATTGTCATGCAAAACAGCAGCCAAGTAGAACCATCTGCAGAAAACAAAATTTCCGGCGATGCGGCACTGCCGAGGGTAAGCATAATTCTGCCGACTCTCAATTCGGCCCGGACGCTCGATGCCTGCCTGACCTCCATCCGCTCACAGGATTATCCGTCTGATAAAATCGAAATCGTCGTGGCCGATGCCGGCTCCAGTGATGCCACACTGGAGACTGCCCGTCGCCACAAGGTCGAACAGATCGTCGAGAATCCCCTGCGGACGGGCGAAGCCGGCAAAGCCGCCGCCATCGCCGCCTCGCATGGCTCGCTGCTGGCCCTGATCGACAGCGACAACCTGCTGCCCGCGCCCGACTGGCTGCGCCGTATGGTGGCTCCCTTCCGGGACCCCGCCATTTTCGCCAGCGAACCCTGGGAATATACCCGTCGCCCCGAAGATTCGGCCCTCACCCGCTACTTCGCCATGCTGGGCATGAATGATCCCCTCTGCCTCTTTGTCGGCAACTACGACCGTCTCTGTGCCATTACCGGACGTTGGACCGGGCTTGATCTGGAAACTGAAGACCATGGCGACTATCTCCACGTGACCCTCACGCCGGATAAGCTGCCCACCATCGGTGCCAACGGCTGTCTGATCCGCCGCAGCGTGCTGGAACATGCCCGTTGGTCGCCCTACTACTTCGATATCGACGTCATCCAGCAAGCGGTCGCCGCCGGTCTCGGCGGAGTTGCCAAGGTAAAATGCGGCATCATTCACCTCTATGCCGACCGGCTGTCCGAGTTCGGCCGCAAGCAGAACCGCCGTATCAGTGACTTTCTGCACTTCCGTCAGGAGCAGGAACGCACCTATCCCTGGAGCAGTCTGCAGACACACGGTATCATCCGCTTCTGCCTCTCGACAACCCTCATCCTGCCGCTGCTCTGGCAGATGGCACGTGGTGTGCGGCACTGTCCCGACCGTGCCTGGCTTTACCATCTCCCCGTCTGCTGGACCACCCTCTGGCACTATGGACGGGCAGTCGTCCGCAAAAAGCTCAACCCCGCCACCGGTCCCGCCTCACGCGAAAAGTGGCAGCAGGACCAGGGCTGAGGCCCGGAATCACGGTTGCAACGCAACCGGTACCGCTCTCTTATTCCAGCAGTGCTTCGACAGTCAGGGGCTGATCGGCCATTTCGAGGTTGGCGGCGGTCAGTTTTTCACGACTCGACACAACGGCGACCGGAGCTTTTTCCAGTCCCGGCTCGATTACGGCCAGCAGTGCCTCGCGGATCTGTTGCGGTGTGGCGGATTTCAGGACTTCGTAACGGTCCCTGATTCTCTCTTCGGTGACGCCGGCGACCCTATTGGCCAGGGTCTCAAGAGTGACCGCCTCGGGCCGCAGAGGAGTGATAAAAGTCTTGGCCGTACTGAGAACCGCCCGCGTAATCTCGACATCACCCCAGGGTGCATCACGGATGTAGTCGGCGATATCCCGGAAGACATCGAGCGTCCGCTTGATATGCGGATCGGCGTAGGTCGAGAGTACAATCGCCCGACTGCGGTTGACGCAACTGGCACCATAGGCATTGCCCTTGAAGCGCAGTTCCTGAATCATGTAATCGACCCGCAGCAGAGCCATGCCGAGATTGAGCAGAGTCCAGTCCGGGTCGGAACGGTGGATTGAGGGGATAACCTGAGCACAGTGTGCGACCTCCATCGGGGCTGCAAAGCCCAGACGAGGCACGTCTGCAAAGGGACGGAAACCGGTTTCCCGGGGCTCAAGGGGATCGGACGCAAAGCCGGCAGCCAGATCTGCCAATCGTGCCTGTACTTTGTCGGCTGCGGCATCGCCCCCGGTGAAACTGGCCATCAGACGGTTGCGGTTGCGCAGTGTGGCGGCAATTTTCAGAACTGCCTCAATGGCCTGATCAACCGCTTCATCGAAGTTCTTTTCAAGCGCCGAAACCAGCCGGTACCAGGAGAGTCCACCCACCTGTTCCTGCAGGTAGCCGGCCTCGGTCAGGCCGCTCTGGGCCTGGACGACAGCCGTGGCATGTCCGGCCGAGACTAGACTGGTACGTAGACCGGTACAGATTTGGACAACGACGTCCTTCAGACGCTTGCGGTCGGAGGGATCGGGCTTGCAGAGCAGGTCGGAAAACACGTCCAGAGCGTCGTCCACCTGGGCATCAAGCGTCTTGAGGCTGAAGACGAGGCTCTTGGTGGTGCGATCGGTTTCGATGGCATGGTCGGCAAAAGAGCTGACACAGCCGAAGCCGCCCATGCTGGCACTGCGCCGACGTGCCATGGTGGCAAAATCCTGACCCGCAGCACCCATTTTGTCGATCGCCTGTACGTAAAGAGGCAGGTAGCTCCAGAGGGCAGGATCGAGACCTTCGAGGTCGAACCGCAGGTTGAGATAGTTGACGCCGTTGGCGAAGACATCGTTGCGCATGAAGAGGATATCGCCCTTCAGTGTTTCGTGGACGACTGTGGCAAAGATCGGTTCGCCGGGCAGATCGGCCCGCTTGAGTTGCGGCAGGGTGGCCAGTGCTTCGGGGCTGTTGGGGGTGCCGGAGATTGCCACCATGCGGGCTGCATTTTCGGCCAGTTCCTGAGCTTCAGCGTCGCTCAAGGCGGCGCGGGCGGCGGTCAGCTTTGCCTGGAGTTCGGCCTCGGTACGGCTCAGCCACTCACGGTCCGGCACGAGGCTGGTTTCGAGCCGATGCTGGTTTTGCAGCAGGTATTTGTCGATCAAGTCGGTCAGGACAGCCGGATTTTCCTCCCAGGTCTGGCGACATTTGTCCATCACCTCGCCCAGGCGCAGACTGCGCAGCGGGTCGCCGCCCAGAATCCAGGGCTGGACGGCAGCCGTCGCCACATGTAGCGGACGGGTGGGGACGATCTCACGCAAGGCGTAGGTGTGGCGGCGGAAAGCCGTCTCGACCAGATCGCCGGGAATACCGTTGGCAACCAGATCGGTCAGGGTATCGAAAATCAACTGGCGGAACGCTTCCATCCGCTCCGGTTCGCTGCCCTTGATACCAATGCCGAAAACGCCGTCTTTGCCTGCCAGCAGAAAGCCACTGTTGACCAGA
>CAZMGQ010000252.1:0-4111 GCA_964565855.1 uncultured Lentisphaerales bacterium
CAGCACGACGGGTGTGCCGACGTTGTCTTTGCCGGGAAGCAGGTCGATCGAAGCGATACCCACCTCAGGGTGCGGGTTGTTCCACTGCTTCATGTAGGCTACAGCATAAAGTTTTTCATCATCGTACTGTTTTAACCATGCAATTTGCGCTCCAGGTATGACTGTCGGTGCATTCTGCATGTAGTTCTCGACATCACGCTCGGAAATGACCGGGATTTCGGCATTGGTACCATCGACATAGTTCACCACATACTTCGCCAGCTCGTACTCCTTGCCATCCCGCTTGTCACGGTCACTGCGGCGTTTGTCAACGCGGGCAGAATGGAGGAAGAAGAGGGCATCGGCCCTGGTATTGACGGTGATACCGCGAATTTCCCCGGGCAGGTCGCCCGGAATACCCCGGCCTGCCAGCATCAGGCTGTTGGGGACGGGTGAAGTTTCCATTTCGTAGATGTTGAAGGGGACACCCGCCATGCGCTGCGCACCGTGCGGGAAGTCCTTGAATGTGTGTCTGGCATCTCCGAACCAGCCGCGCTCACTGCGGTACTGGGTGCTGTGTTTGGAAATATCGAGCGGGGCATATTTGAGGTTCATGCCCGCGACGACCGTGCGACCGCCTGCAAAGGGTGCCTTGAGGTTGCGCAGGATGGTCATGAGGATGCGTTGCTTCTTGGCGGAATTTTCGGCTACGCTTTCGTCGGCCTTGAAGAGCAGGTTGCAGAGCACGATGCGCCCCCTGCCGAACTCGTACTCCATCAGGCCGCCGATATTGGTGAAGGGCTTGACGCGGGCATGGAAACCATCGGGTCGCTGCACTTTGAAGTAAATGTTGTCGATGCCCAGATTGTCAGCCTTGCCGGGAACCGGCTCCCACTCGGCCAGTTCGAGGGTCACGTTTGTCGCCTTGCGTGGCGGAGTGATCTCGAAGGTCTGCGGCTCGGCATTGGTCTCCGTGTCGTATTCGAGCATGGTGGCACGGTCGCCGTCGAAGATCAGGTTGACCTTTTTCTGAGGCCAGTAGAAGGTGTTGCCGATCCAGGTGAACTCGGTGAACGTCTGCTCCTTCGGGAACTCGATCGGCACCTGATAGGGCGAGTCGTCGGCGTTTTTGGGGAAGTTGATGATCAGCTTCCAGCCATCTTCGGAGACGAAGCCGTTGATGATCTGTCCATAGGATCCGAAACTCGATTTGCCGAACGGTGCCACCTCGTCATAGTCCACGACATAGCCGAACATGTCGTCGGCCACGTAGTTACCTGCACGCCAGGGGAAGATGCGCTCGCTCGAGAAGAGTGTCACGTCGGTGGCTGTCAACCCGGCGGAGAGACGGCTGCGGGCGGCTGGCAGGGTTACGCGCTCACGTCCGAATTTGCGCATCCTGTGGTCGAAGCCGACAATGCGGTTGAAGTCGGCCAGCCCCGACGGCTCCACGCCGTAGAGCATGAGCGAGCCGCCATCCTGCGTGAATTTCTGTACCGCTGCCCCATTGTCCGCCAGCGACTTGAGCACTGCCGGTGTGGCATTGGCGATCACGGTCAGCGGCGGCTTGCCTGCAATCGCGGTGAGGACGTCGACCGCTTCCTTGTACTGCAAGCCGGCCGCATCGAGCGCGGTCTTGAGTTGCGGTGCGCCAGCCAGACAGGCGACAACAGGGATGTATTCGAGTTTGTAGGTAGCGGCATATCCGAGCATGTTGAGCAGGAGCTGCTGCGCGACGATGCCGGTCTCGAGGTTTTCGCCGAGATTGAGCTGGGAGGCGAGGATCAGCCCCTCACCGACCGCGATCTCGGCCAGCGCAGCGTAGCGCAACTGGTCGTCGCACTGTACGAGCGAGCGAGCACCGCGCGTCGGTTTCTGGTACGCGTTACGGTACACGAAGGTCTTTTCGCCCCAGGTGAAGAAGTCCTTTTGTTCCAGACCCGCGAGGACAGGGTGGGTCATGTCTTCGCCGAACGCCGTGTAGCCGCTGTTGCTGGCAGTCTCCATCTCGGCTGGCATGCCCTGATAGCGCAGGGAATGATCCTGGTCGAGGATCACAATACGCATGCCGGTCGCCGCCAAAGCCGACAGTCGGCTGGTGGCACTTTCGCGCTCGCTCAGAAAATTCGTGCCGACGACGAGTATCCGGCAGTCCTTGGGCACTGCGGCAAACGAATTGACCGTACGTGCGGCAATGCCGCGCAACTTCAGAAATGCAGCGACTTTGCCGTCGTCCTCAGCCACAACGATGCCATTTTTATCCAGCCCGTTCATGGCACGATTTTGCAGCGCCAGCACGGAGATGTGTTTGACATCATGGAAAACTTCTTCTTCGCCGACCTTCAGCGAGAGGACGAGTTCGAGTTCGGTACGCTGTTTGACGGCGGGCATCTTGATCGGCTCGGTCACAACCTTGTGTGTCCCCGGCACGACCTCGAGCACCTGCTTACGCGTGGCAATCTGTTTGCCCTTGTTTTCAAGCGTCCAGGTGAACTCTATCGGGTCGCCATAACGCGTATCGTTAAAAACCCCGAACGTGCGCGGGACAGTCTCGCCCGAAGCAAAGGTCCAGTTCCACTCCCGTGAAAAGACAGCGCGGGCGGCATAGGCCTTGTACTGCGAGCCGTCGGTGTCGTGCTGGCCGAGCCAGTAGTGCCAGGCACCGTAGCCGGCCCAGCGGTAGCCCTCCTGCAGGATGCGGTTCCAGATACCGACACCGCGCACGGGCTTGCCGGCAAACGCACTGTCGCCCTGGAATGCGGCTACCTCCGGATGGTTGCCCGTCATGTAGAAATCTTCACCGATAAAGCGTGGACGCTGCTCGTCCCATGTCCAGCGGTTACGTCCGCCACCCTCGGGATGGGCCTCGTAGGCCAGCGGTGGATAGAACGACGGCTTGGTATTGACATAGTGGTCGCCATGTACCGGCAGGGTCTGAGCCAGAGTTGCACCGCCACCATCAACCATGGTCGGACGCGTCGGATCGACGCGCATCACCTCGTCCGAGACTTTCGTCACCTCTGCCTCAAACGCGTCCATGTGCTGTCTGTAAAGGTTGATGCAGTTGATGAAGAGAATCTCGTTTTCGAGCGACCAGATCATGACCGACGGGTGGTTGCGTTCGCCGCGTACCTGGGCCGCCACCTGCCCGCGCCAGTTACGGAACAGGTCCATTTTAATGGGAGATTCTTTCTTCAGATCCGGATCGTTTTCGATGGCGTTGTAGCCGATCATCTGCCCGTCGAAGATTCCCGAGCGGCGGCAGACCACGCCATTTTCATCGAAGAAATTGAGTGCGTCGCGCGGATCCATGCCTCTCCACGAGGTACCCCAGAAGCGCATTACAGTCTGGTTTTTCTCTTTGTAAAACTTGAGCCACTCTTCCGGCGAATTCGCTGAGAAAATATCCGCCCAGCCGTGCCAGACGATTCCGTTAAGTTTGAAGTCTCTGGTTGACCAGTCCCACTCGCGGAACCCGAAGCGTGTATCGGAGTTGTCGGCCGTCGCTGCATCTCCGGCATCAACCGTCACACGCAGATAGTAGAGATTGGGCTCGTCGGGCCACCAGAGCTTGGGGTTTTCCCAGCCCTCGCTGACTTCGAAAACCTTTTCCTCATCTGCCGGAAGTGTGAATTTGTGCGGAGCGAACTGTTTCTCCACTTCGCCCGTCCCGGTATTCACCGCCTGCCACTTTATCTCGCCGCTGGCGGCTTTTCCCAAGGCGTTTTTCAGCGTGATTTCTGCCGCCAGTTTTTTTGTGCTGACCGACGGCTTGACAAAGACATCCGAGGCAAAGACCCGGCCACCGGTCGCGATCAGTTCGGGTGTCTTGAGAATGCCGGACTGGGCGTGGTTCCAGATCGGATAGGCCAGATCCTGAAAACCCTTGCCCAGCATCGCGAGGGGCAGGTTGAATTTTTTGCGCAGCTTCATCCGGTCGTCGGGATTGGTAGAGTAGCCGTACCAGGCATCACGGATGCCAACCCAGATTTCGTTCACACCGGGCTTGATACCCTTGCTCACGTCGATCGAGAAGTCTGCAAAGGGATATTCGAAAAAGCCGCAGTATTCCTTGTTCACAAAGACGGTCGTATTGAGGTTGTTCTGCGGGAAACGCAGCACAAAGCCGCGG
>CAZMGQ010000253.1:0-4099 GCA_964565855.1 uncultured Lentisphaerales bacterium
CTCGCATGGCAGATCAGTCGCGAAATGGCTGCCATCATGGCCTGACAACGATATGCAATCACAGATACATACACTGCTCTTTCTGGATCCGCAGCCCAATTCACAGGCCAACCGCCTGTTTGATGCGCCCGATACAGTCGTCGTCACAGTCAAGGAAAGCGATCGGGCCCGTCATGCCCTGACGACGATGGAGGTCGATGTCTGGGTCTGTGATCTCGGCACGCCCGGCCTCAACTTCATGCGACTCCGCGAAGCGGCACTCGAAATCAACGGGGATGTCAAAATCGTCCTCACCGGCTCAGCCTCTTACGCCAATGTCGCCCAGAAAGCGGTCGAATCCGAACAGGCCGTCGCCTTTGTGCCGCGTCCCTGGAAGGCAATCGACCTGCGCAACGCCGTCAGCCGTGCCCGCTCCGCCAGTCGCCCCCCAAAAGCCCGCCGCATCCGCATCCGCCCCAAAACTGCCGCTCCCACCGCCCGGAAGCCTTCAGAGGTGGACAGCCGGATCAGCACCGAGGCCGACTCCCACCGCTACCATCTGGTCGAACGGATTGGCGAGGGCGGCACGGGCGTGGTCTGGAAAGCACGCGACCTGCTGCTCGAAATGGACGTCGCCATCAAGGTGCTGCACGGCAGTCTGGCGGAGGATGCCGACGCCATCGCCGCCATGAAGCAGGAGGCCATCGTCGCCATGCGCCTCGCCCATACCTGCATCGTGCGGCTCTTCAACTTCGCCCGTGTCGGCACCAACTATTTTCTCGTCATGGAATATGTCGAGGGACGCACCTTCCATGCCCTGCTCAGAGAAGCCGGCTCTTTCACCCCTCACGCCGTCATGGGTATCATCCGCGTCTGTGCCGATGCTCTCAACTATGCCCATCGTCACGGTGTCCTCCATAACGATCTCAAGCCGGCCAATATCCTGCTCAGCACTGAGGGTATCGTCAAAATCATCGACTTCGGCGTTGCCAGTCTGGTCGGACATCAGCGCGATCTCGGCGAAATTGTCGGCACTCCCCAGTATATGAGCCCCGAACAACTGCGCGGCGACCTGCTCGGCCCCCAGACCGACATCTACGCCCTCGCCACAATCGCCTACGAGCTGCTCACGGGCAAGCTCCCCTACCCACCCGGAACCGACTTCAGCAAGTTCGAGGAAATCCAGCGTCTGCCCCTGTCCGGACTCCCACCCGGCATCACCGCTGTTCTCAACACAGCCACCGCTCCCGACCCCATGGAGCGCTATGCCTCGATTGCCGACTTCGCCCGTGCCTTCCAGCACGCCTACCATACCGATTACGAAGACGGCGGTCCTTCCACCGATGCGCCGGTTATCAAGCCATAATGCTGGTCGCTTTCGAAACTCTCGGCTGTCGCCTCAACCAGGCCGAAACCGCCTCCCTCGCCGGTGCCTTCGAACAACTCGGTTTCGAAGTTACCGACGATGTCGAGTCGGCCGATGTCTTCATCGTCCACTCCTGCGCCGTGACTCTAGCCGCCGAACAGCAGGGCCGCCGCCTGCTGCGCCGCGCACAGCGTCTCGGCCGCCACCGGCTGGTCGTCTTCACCGGCTGTGCCGCCGAGGTCACATCGACTGAAACATTGACCGCCGACGGCGCCCAGCTCATCGTCCCGCAGGATCAGAAGGATCAGCTCCCTCAAATCGTCGCCGCCCGTCTCGGTCTCGCTCCCACACCACTCGCTGGTGTGCCTCTGCCTTCCTTCAACAAAACCCGCGCCCTGGTCAAGGTACAGGACGGCTGCGACTTCCGCTGTGCCTACTGTATCATCCCCGATACCCGTGGCGACCCCCGGAGCCGCCCTTTCGACGATATCATCACCGAAGCCCGTACCCTGGCCGATCAGGGTTTCCGCGAAATCATCCTCGCCGGGGTCAACGTGGCGACTTACAACGACCGGAACCGTACCCTTGCCGACCTGATCCGTGCCCTCGCAGCTATCGATCGCCTGCAGCGCATCCGTCTCGGCTCGATCGAACCGGCCACCACCGAACGCGAAATCGTCGATCTCTGTGTGGCAGAGTCCAAACTCTGCCGCACGCTCCACTATCCGCTGCAGAGCGGCGATGCCGGCATTCTGCGTGCCATGCGCCGCCGCTACAATCCGGCGATGTTCGCCGCCACGCTCGACTATGCCCTCGCCAGAGTCCCGCAGATCGGGCTCGGCACGGATGTCATCACGGGCTTCCCGGGCGAAGACGAAGCCGCCTTCGCCGCCACCCGCTCCCTGATCGAACGCTACCCTTTCAGCAACCTGCACGTCTTCCCCTACAGCGAACGTCCCGGCACGCCTGCGACTGAATTGCAGGAAAGCGTGCCGGTTCATATCCGCCGCGAACGTGCCCGCGAGCTGATGACAATCGGCCAGGCCAAACGGGCTGCTTTCGCCGCCACCTGGCTCGATCAGACCGTCTCAATGATCGTCGAACGCATCGACTCCGACGGTACGGCCCGTGGCTGGACCGGCGAATATCTCGCGCTGCAACTGGCCGATGCCCCTGCCGATGCCGTCGGACGCCTCGTCTCTGTCAAAGTAGCTCAAGTTCTCGATTCACAACTTTTCGCCAACTGGCAGGATGCGACGATCATCGACGACTAATACCAGTCCAATGCATTTTCTACCGCAAAGAACCACGGTCTGAACCATGAAAAAAACATTTTCTCTTCACTCGCTGACCAGACAGCGGTTAATTACCGGCATCACAGTTTCGGCCATCATGTTCGCTGTCACCCCCACACGCGCTCAAAGCTCACTGGCCATCCCGCTCAAGGTCGATCACCGTGGCCTGATCGAAATCCCCGGTGTCCTGCGCATCGCAAGCGGTCACCACTGGGGGGCCGCCAACCTGATCGCTCTCGGTCCCTCGTGGGGCTATGCCGCCCAGGATTATGCCCTCAAAAACATCAAGAAAACCGAGTCTGACGGTGTCATCACTGTCACCGGCGAATTGGCCGTACCGGGCAGCCGCGTGGCTGTTAAACAGACCATCACCCCGGTCACCATCGCGGATGACAAACACGGACTGCGTGTCATCTGGACGATTGAAACGCTCGAACCGGGCAAACCGCTGGGGCTGCAACAGGCTTACGTGATGTTTCCCTTCGGTATCACCGAATCGGCCGGGCTGACACTGAAAGCCGATGACGACACGAAGCTGGTACTGCCCACAGAGGCCGACAAGGAATACCTGACCTTCCCGCGCCGCGCTCGTCAGGTCACGCTACAGGGACCGAAAACGGTTTTCGGTCTGGCCTCCAACAACCTCAGCCTCGCGGTCATTGATGGACGTAAGCAGCAGGCGGAAAACTTCCAACTGCGGCTCGAATTTCCAGATACCCGTACGACTGAATCTTCCAGCGTGACGTTTGACGTCTGGGCCTCCATCCCCCCCTTCACGATTCAGGCTGGCGCGGAATGGGTGCCTTTCCCCTGGACCAACGAAGTCATCCCCAACAGCATTCTCGACTTCTCTTTTATTAATGACAATGACACTCATAACGGCAGCTATGGCCGGATAATTGCTGGCAAAGACGGACACTATACCTTCGAAAATCAACCCGATCGCCGTGTGCGCCTGATGGGTGCCAATCTCTGCTTTACAGCCAACTTTCCCGATCATGCCACCGCCGATCGTCTCGCTGCACAGTTCCGCCGCCTGGGTTACAACACGGTCCGCTTCCACCATACCGATGTCATCATGATGCAGGGCGGCTGGGATACCTGGAATGCCAAAGGCCCCTCGGTCATCAGTCCCATCGAGCTTGAAAAAATCGACTATCTCTTCGCCGCTATGAGGGACGCCGGCCTCTATGTCTCGATCGATCTCTATGCCATGGGCAGCTACGGCCGTGCAATTGCCGGCATCGATCAGCCTGTCCGGGGCGAAATCAAAGGGCTGCTACCGATCCATCCGCCGGCCTTTGAAGAGTGGAGCAAGCTCGCACTGCGCTGGCTCAACCATATCAACCCCTATACCGGCATCGCCTGGAAAAACGACCCGACTCTCGTCAACATCTGCCCGCTCAACGAGGACTCGATCGCATCGGCCTGGGAGAGTGCCAAAGAGATGTATGAGGCC
>CAZMGQ010000254.1:0-4087 GCA_964565855.1 uncultured Lentisphaerales bacterium
GTGACCTTGTGGTCGATCAGCGGCGCACGGGACTCCACCGAGTGTGCCATACACATCCGGTCCGCAATTGCCAGGAGATGATCCGGCATTCTCGTCATCAGATCCGTGTAAAGCATCCGGTCCACCAGACCACTGGCGGCATCAGAGTTGAAAAGTTCGATGATTTTGGCACTCGAATCCGCATCCGCTATCCGCTCCTGTACCTGTGCCGTAAAAAGCGCCTGTTTGTCAGCCGCTGTGTAGCGCAGGAAGCTGAGACTGTGGGCATAGCGGGCACCGCTCGTAAAAAACGACATCTCGTTCATCCAGCGCAGCTTGGAGGCCAGACTTTTATATTCGAAGGATTCCGGCACCAGCTTGAAAATCCGCCCCAACACTTGTCGCCGCAGAAAAGATGGCAGCAAGCCATAGAGTTCAGCTATCCGTTGCCCGGCAAATCGGTCGTAGCCGGCAAAGTTTTCATCGCCTCCGTCACCGCTCAACACTGTCTGGACATGCTTCGAAGCAACCTGTGAGACCAGGAAAACCCCGACACCAAAGGGATCAGCCGGTTCATCAAGGTGGTAAACCATCTGTGGCAGCTTGCGGATGATATCCGCCTCCACGATCTCTTCATGCGCTTCCAGTTTGTACCTGTCGGAGACCATACGGGCGTAGGGCAGCTCATTGAAATTCTGTTCTTTGACGCCGATTGAAAAAGTCGGGAACGATTTGCCGGTAGCTTTGGCCATCAGAGCCGTGACAAGTCCCGAATCGATGCCGCCGGATAGAAAACTGCCGATATTGTCACTGCCGCTGAGGTGCAGGCGGACCGACTCGCTCAGCTCATGCTCCAGGGCATCGAGCAGCTCCGCATCGCTACCCCGACGCTTTTCGAAAAAAGAAAGGTTCCAGTAGCGTTCGACGCGTGTCACCCCTTTTTCACGAATCAGGATATGAGCTGCCGGCAGTTTGCAGACGTTGCGGAAGAGTGACGATGAGTCTGGCAGGTAGCGCAGCGACATGTAATGCCAGAGGGCTTCCAGGTCAATTTCGCGCGGCAGGATTTCGGCAGCCAGAACGCCTTTGACTTCCGAGGCAAAAACAAAATCCTCGCCCTGTTCGGCATAAAATACCGGTTTGCCGCCCATCGGGTCGCGTGCCAGCAAAAGGCGCTCCTGCCCGGCATCCCAGAGTGCAAAGGCAAAGGTGCCACGCAGATGTTTTACGCAGTCGATACCATATTCGCGATAGAGATAGAGGATGGTTTCGGCACTGGATCGGGTCTGAAAGCGGTGTCCGCACGCTTCGAGGTTTTCGCGCAACTCGCTACCGTTGTAAATTTCGCCGTCGCAGACCAGCCGCAGTTGGCCGCTCTCATCTGACAGAGGTTGCGGCACGGCCGAGCGTCCCAGCAGGCGGCAGCCGAGGGTAATGTCCTGACTCTGCCACAGATCAGCGGCATCGGGCCCCCGGTGGCACATGACATCCAGCATGACCGCCACCGGATGAGTATTTTGTCTGCTCCAGAAACCGGCTATTGCGCTCATTTTCCTGTTTTGGTGAGGTTTTACTGGACAATTTTACGTGCCGAACGGCTCGCCTTCAGCCTGGTGCTGAAGGCGGTTGACCGGACAACGGCATCGATCGGGGCCCGGAAGGGCTGATCGCCATAGAGCAGGCTTTTGTCATCCGGCTCGCTGCCATCGGTCGTATAGCGGATTTCGGCATCGGGTGTGGCGCAGCGCAGGTAGATATCAGCCTCGGTGTCGGATACCGGAACCACGAAGATCTCGGGAGCCACGGTCTGATCGAGCCCTACCTGATAGTCTTCAAACTTTTCGCCATCGTAGAGGGCGATGATCTGGCTCCAGTGTCCTCTTGCAATGTTGCTTTCGTAAACCGAGCGGGCGGTGGTGCCATGCAGGCGCGGGAAGCGGCCGGAGCCACCTTCGATGGCAAAGCGCACATCTTCCAGGTTAGGCCCCCAGGTTTTGCCCCAGCCGGGGGCTCCCTTGGTGGTATGCCAGGCGCTGGCTGTGTCCTGATCCTCTTTGACTGGAGCGGCCACAGGGTCCGGCAGGGTCCAGAGTCCGTGGCGCTGAATACGATCGGAAAACTCGATCGGAGCATCGGTATTGACTACGCGCCGGACGTCGGGCATCAGGATCATGATCGATGCGAAGGAACGCACCGTCCCGATAGCGATTGACATATAGGCATAGCCGGGCTGATTGCTGGGTCCATCGATATAACCATAGGGGTCGGCGACTGTTTTGGACCCCTGATTGAGCTTGGCTTCATGTTTGCCTTCGTAGCTGTCGTAAGCTTTGCTGCCGACTATGCCCGCCCAATAGCGCCAGTCAGCATCCACCATACTCTGGTTGTCGGGACGCATGTAAGGATATCCGTCGCCCCACAACAGCACGCCAGAACGGCCGCGATGCAACTGGCGCAACTCCTGCGGTCCGCGTTCCATGAAGTCGCTGCTGAAGCAGAGCGCTGCAGTGCGGCGCATGATGTTGGCTTTGGTCGGGTCCCGCAGCAGTGCCGCAGCCAGTGCCGGCGGCATGAACTGCCCCGCCCACTGACCAGCTCCGCTGGTCCAGCCTTTGCGGGCGTTTTCGCCGTGGTTGTAGCGGTTATGATAGATGTCGAGCCCATAGGCCAGCATGGCTGCCAGCGCGGCCTTGCGCTCTCCTTCAAGTTCGCGCCCGTCACAGAGGGCAATCACATCGCTGTTGAAGGACGTCGCCACCCCGGAAGCATAGTCGTGCACCAGCAATGCTGCCCGGAAGGCCCGTCCACCTTCGGAGAAGCTGCGCGACGAAAACCTTCCCCGACGATCCGGCCCTTCGCAGCGCATGCTCAGCACCTCGGTGGCATGGCTCCAACGGATTTTGGCCTCTTCCCAGCTCTTGTCGTTGTAACGAGTTTTGATAAAATCGTGCGAAGGCACCCGCTCCAGATCAAAGTCATCCCAGGTGAGAAACTCCTTGGTGGCGCCGGTAATATTGGGCCGGATCATATTGATGCCGCCATCAGCCGGAGGCTGTGGCATGACGGTCACCACACAGTACGCATCGGCGTTTTCGCCGATAATCGCCTTGGTGCCTCCGGGCCGGGTAACCTCCTCGTTGCGTTGCATGGCAGCCACCAGCGAAATGCAGGAGTCGGCTTCAGGGCGGAAGGTCTGAGGGAGACGCGGCAGGATATTTTCGTCGGCATCGTAACTGCCGTATTTCTTGGCGCCGTTCAGGAGTCCATGTCGCTCGGTAACAGGATCGGCATCGCAACTCAGCAGATCGTCATCCCAGTCGGGGCTGCCCTTGAGTGAGAGCATCGTGACACCATCGTCACCTTCGGCCGGGGCAACCCAGAAACTGCCACAGGCAAAAGTACCGCTGCGGACAGATGCGCCGTTGGCGGAAGTAAACTGCCAGTTGAAGTGGGCATCTCGCAGAGGCGCCTTTTTCGCCGGAACGACAACACTGATTGTGGCATTGTCGGCCAGCAGGGGCGGCAGGAGCAGCAAGGTGGACAACAGCGAAAGGATAAGTCGTTTTGAGTTTGTCATTGCAGGAAAAATCCGTAGAGGTTCAAGAATGGGGTTATTCGAGCTGGTCTTCGGTGACGCGCAGCACTTCGTCGATGGTCGTGGTACCGGCAAAAACCCGGTTCCAGCCATCGTCTCTCAGGGTGCTCATGCCTTCAGCAATCGCTTTGGCCTTGATTTCGCCGGTCGGCTGGCGGGCAATGATCATGCTTTCGATAACATCCGAAACCTGCAGAACTTCGAAGATAGCCGCCCGTCCCCGGAAGCCGGTCTTGCCACAGGCATCGCAGCCGATCGAGTTGTATATCGTACGATCGCGGAACAGTTCTTCGTCCAGCTCCATGTCGCGCAGGAAGACGGGGTCGGCCGTGGTGGCACTGCGGCAGGTCTGGCAGAGCCGCCGGATCAGGCGCTGTGCGACAACACCGGCCACGGAGGATGCCACCAGGAAGGGTTCGACACCCATGTCGATCAACCGTGCAAAGGCCCCGGCCGCATCGTTGGTATGGAGCGGCGAGAAGACCAGGTGACCCGTCAGCGAAGCGTTGATGG
>CAZMGQ010000255.1:0-4073 GCA_964565855.1 uncultured Lentisphaerales bacterium
TTGCACAATTACACGACATGCCTGATTTATGATGTCTCAGATGAAACAGCCCTGTGAGTCCGTAATCGGGGCTGATATGAGTCAAAACCAATGCGCAAACCTCCAGCCCAGACCTCCAAAAAGCCATAATGTTGCCAGTCCCGTAATCTTGCATTTGCTTTGCCAGATTACTGTAATGTTGCAAAATCTGTAATCTTGCAAACAGTTTGCCAGGTTATGGCAGTGGCAGTGTCCTGACTCTGCCACAGGCTTTATGCGCACATATGGCGTATGGCCCGTAATATTGCAGCCGTAATCTTGCAAACAGTTTGCCAGATTATGGCGGTGGCAGTGTCCGGACTCTGCCACAGGCTTTATGCGCACATATGGCGTATGGCCCGTAATATTGCAGCCGTAATCTTGCATTTGCTTTGCCAGATTACCGTAATGTTGCAAGACCTGTAATCTTGTAAACAGTTTGCCAGATTATGGCGGTGGCAGTGTCCGGACTCTGCCACAGGCTTTTATATACCCGCATGTGACGCATGTCCCGTAATCTTGTATTTGATTTGCCAGATTACGGTACCGGGCTTTATCTGGAGATGTCCAAAAGCTGTGAGGAAAAGTGATTTTACCTGCTGGAAAGGGCTTTTTTTGCGCTGTGATGGCTCGTGGTTGCGGTGTGTGCCAAAATAACCGCTTGACGCAATTTCACCAAATCGCATAACATCAGCGCATCTCGAAAGGCGGGTTAGCTCAGTCGGTAGAGCAGCGGAATCATAATCCGTTAGTCGTGGGTTCGAGTCCCTCACCCGCCACCAAATATATGCGAGTATCCGGCAGAAAATGTGCCGCAGCTTTTATGCATTCCTATTCGACTCGTCCCCACGGCATTCAGTTTGCAGTAATTTAATTGCTGCTATGTTCTGTTCTGAAGTTGACCCTGCGGCGATCTTTGTCCAAACTGGTGCCATGAATTTTTCCGTGCGCAATGAAGTTTCACTCGCCTGGCCCTTCGGCTCTGATGCCGTTGAGGCTATCGCTGAGTTTGGTCGCAAATATCGGCAGAGTCCTGATCTGAGGGAGCTGGCCGAGTTTTTGCAGCAAGAGGGGATTGAACTGGTCCTTGATCCGGCGATTGTGACCGGCTTTGCCAACGATGAGTCGCATCTGCCCGGTGCAGCCGAAGGTGTCTGCCGTCCACGTACCACCGCCGAAACGGCCTTTGTTCTGCGCACCTGTCAGGCTGCCGGTGTACCGGTTACTGTCAGTGCCGGTCGCTCCAACCTGACAGGCAGTGCCACGCCGGAGGGTGGCATCATTCTGGCCGCGACTCACCTGACCCGGCCGGAGCTTGCTGTGGATCTGGCGTCGCGAACTGTTACTGCGCCGGTGGGCATGTTTCTGGAGGATATGCGCGAGGCCGTGCTGGCAGCCAGCCGTAAAAAGCTCTGTTATCCGGTGGATCCCACCAGCCGCAAGGAAACCACCATCGGTGGCAGTGTGGCCTGCAACGCCTCGGGCTTCACCCCCGGCGATCCGGGTGCTACGCGTCACTGGGTTCAGGCGCTCGAAGTGGTGCTGCCCTGTGGGGGAGTTGCCAGTGTGAAGCGTGGCGAAGTCGTGTCGCAGGATGGAGTTTTTATCCTGCGTGATCCTGCCGGGACGCGTGAGCTGCCCGTGCCGCGTCACCCGCGGGTCGCCATCAAGAATGCCGGGGGTCCTTTTTCGGCGGCTGATGGTGTGGTCGATTTTGTTGATCTGATGGTCGGTGCCGAAGGCATCTTCGGGGTCGTCACGGGGGTCACGCTCGGCCTCAGCGAACGTCCGGTGGGGTATCTTGACTTCTTTGTCTCGCTGCCTTCCGAAGCTGAAGCCCTCAAACTGCGCGCTGCGATCGAAAGTTTCCTGCCGGATGGCCTGACCCGCCTGACCGCGCTCGAGTATTTCGGTGTGCACTGTCGCAAGTTCATGTCGCATGAGGAGCGCTTCTTCCAGGGCTCGGATGAGGTCGGCGTTTATATTCAAGTGCCGCTTGCAGCCGACGACGAGGCCGAGGAAGTGGCGGAAGCCTGGTTTGAGTTTCTGGCTGATTGCGGGGTGGATCTTGACCTGGATTCTATTCTGCTGCTCGACAACGAGCGTGATCGCGAAATTTTCTTTGAAGCCCGGCACTCGATGCCGGCTCATGCCCTGGAAGTTGTGCAGCAGCGTGGTACCTATACGCTGATGACCGACACGGTTGTGCCGCCGCAGGAATTCGAACGCTTTCTGGAAGAAACTCATCGGCTGCTCAACGAGGCCAGTCTCGAGTATCTGGCCTTCGGCCATCTTGGCGACTGTCATCTGCACTTTACCTTGTTGCCCGAAAAGGCACAGTTGGACGAAGCTACCCGGATTTACGAAAAAGTAGTCGCCGTATCGGCCGAGCTGGGCGGAGTTTACTCCGGCGAACACGGCACCGGCAAACGCAAGCGGGCCGACTTTGTCGCCTGTCATGGTGCCGACGGCGTGGCGGCCGTGCGCCAGACCAAAGAGGCGCTCGATCCCGAGTACCTGCTCAATCGTGGCAATGTCGTGACCCTGCCACACGAGGAAATTTAACGAGGTTTTCAAGATGCAGCATTTTCCCACCTTTTTTGAACCGGACCGGATCGGCACGCTTTTTTATCCCGATTATGCACGGATTGCGGCAGAGGCGCGAGCTGCCGGA
The DNA here is from genome assembly GCA_964565855.1 of uncultured Lentisphaerales bacterium. Classification (GTDB taxonomy): domain Bacteria; phylum Verrucomicrobiota; class Kiritimatiellia; order RFP12; family JAZUKQ01; genus CAZMGQ01. The sequence goes on from CAZMGQ010000255.1 coordinate 2,693, forward strand.
CTTTCCCCGGCCGGGGAAGACCGGACGCAGTTGCACCTGTTGCTGATCGACATGCAGGTGGGGTTCTGCCATGCCGACGGGGCGCTTTTCGTGCCGGGCGCGCGTGAGGATGTGCAGCGTACGATCGAGTTTATCTACCGCAACGCTTCGCGCATCAGCCGTATCATCTGTTCGCTCGATTCGCATTATCCGCACCAGATTTTTCATCCCGCCTGGTGGGAGGATGCTGCCGGCAACCACCCGCCGGCCCACACCCGGATCACGACCGAGGACGTGGAGATGGGACGCTGGCGTCCGTTGCGCGATGCCGAATGGTCGCTCGAATATCTGCGGCGGCTCGAAAAGGATGCCCGCAAACAGCTCAATATCTGGCCCTATCATGTGTTGATCGGCAGCCCCGACAATGCGCTCGATCCGGAGCTGTGGTCGGCGGTGTTCTGGCATTCGATCGCACGGCGCAGTCAGCCGGTCTGGCTGACCAAGGGCAGTGTACCACAGACTGAGCATTACTCGATTCTGCGCCCTGAAATTGCGACAGCCGAGACCGGCAGTCAGTGCCTGACCAGCGCTGCGAACCTCGTCGATGATTGCGACTACCTCTTCGTGGCCGGCGAGGCTTCGAGCCACTGTGTGCTGGAGTCGGTTGCCCACCTGGTGGAAGATCTGCAGGCCGAGCCGGACAAAATTCGCCGCATTCACCTCATGCGCGACTGTATGTCGCCCGTTCAGCATCCCGTGATTGATTTTGCCAGCCTGACCGAGCAACAGTTTGCGGAGTTTGAAAAGCAGGGGGTCAAACTCGTCCGTAGCACCGATAACCTGCCCGTAACATAGGTGTAACATGCATAACCGGCTTCCCAGTCATCTCTTCGATCTGCCGGTCCAGGAGCTGCGTCGCGGCTATCGCAGCGATGTCTATTTCTGGCGTCAGAAGATGACGCTCGAGCATCACGACCTCCATCCCGAGGTGACGATGCAGATTTTTCAGAAGCAGAATGCCGTGCTCTGCGGGATCGACGAGAGTCTGGCGGTGCTGAAGCTGGCGAGCGGTTACTACTCCGACAAACCACGGGCCTATGAGTTGTTTGACCACTATATCGAACTCAAACATCAGGCACGCGAACATTATCTGACCGATCGCAAGCAATACCTCAGCAATGAGCGGGAGAAGCTGGATGTAGTCGAGGCGCTGGATGAGCTGTGGGTGGACGGATGCAGCAAGCTTTCGATCAAGGCCCTGCGTGATGGCGACACGGTCGAGCCGCATGAGCCGGTGATGGAGATTCGTGGCGATGCCAGCCTCTTTGCCCATCTGGAAACGATCTACCTCGGCATTCTCGCCCGTCGTACCCGCATTGCTACCAACGTGCGGCGCGTGGTG
>CAZMGQ010000256.1:0-4051 GCA_964565855.1 uncultured Lentisphaerales bacterium
CCGGCTTCACCTGCGGCGGCGGACAGGCGCTTGATTTCGTCATCGATTTCGCCGATCAGCGGGTTCAGTTCCGGCAACGGCTGGAGGGCATCGGCCTGGGTTTGCAGCAGCTCGTCGCGCAGGTCGGTCAGCTTCTTCAGTTCCTGCCGCAGGGTGCTGCGGGTGCCGGCTCGGCGGTCGAGTTCCTGTTGACGGGTCAGCAGGTCTCGGGCCCGGCCGGCAAGGTCGTTGCGGCTGACTGATTCGAGAACGGCGGCATCGGCCCGGGCATCGCGCAGCCAGGCGTGACGGGCCTCGCGCAGATGTTCGCGCAGGGCCTGGGCGAGATCTTCGGCACGGGTGCGGCGAAATTCGTCGAGCACTCCGCTGAGACGGTGCGCCCTGGCGGCGTGATCATGGGCCTCCCGCTGCAGCTCGTCGCTCTGATCGCGATACTGCAGGATCTGCTCGCGCTGCCGGTCAAGTTCACGTTCGATCCGGGCAATTTGCTTCTCAAATTTTTCGCTGCGGGCTACCTTCCGGCGTAGCTCCTGCAGTTCGGTCTGCTGCTGTCGGGAGAGCTGGGGGGCGGGATCGGGTTCGGTTGCGGCAGACTCCTCGGCTGCGGCCAGACGTGCAATAACCGGTTCGATTTCCCCCAGAAAACCGCTGAAGAGACGTGCCATGCTCTCGCGAAGCTCGGTGGTGTCGGGCTCGGGCTGCTCCGATGAAGCTTCCGAAAGTGAATCGAGTTGTGCCAGGCCGGCCTCGGAAATTTTTTCACGCTGGTCGAGACACATGGCGAGGACCAGCTCGTGTGGATCGAAGAGCTGTTGCAGATCCTGCGGGTTGCGCAGGAGCAGTTCTTCGGAAAGACAGGCGACAACGGACTGCTGCAGACTGTGGCCCATGACGAGACGGCGCATCTTGCCGGAAACCTCGCCCCGGCCGCAGAGATGTTGCAGGGCGATGCGACGGACAACTTCGGGCTTGGCGGCTCCTTTTCTGAAACCTCCGACAATCGAGCTGGCGAAGGGGGCGACGGCGGATGTCAGGACGGTATGAGGAATACGCCCGACGATTTTCTGCAGCGTCGGGGTCAGAATTTCAGGCCAGTCTCTGTCTTTCAGCAGTCCCATTTTGTTCCATAAAAACTGTGGTCAGATCTCTGTTTCGATGTCAACGCCGATACGTCGCAAAACCTGGTCTATTTCTTCGCGGCTGTAGTTGCGTACCCAGGCATAGCCCCGGATATAGGGTACGACTGCGGCACCGGTGAACAACTGGCCGGTGGTGTCGCCCGTGATTTCGAGGCGTGTCTGGGGAGAAACCATGGCGACCATCGGCACCACATCGGGCCAGTCGAGCCCCAGCCCCAGCAACATGCGACGGACAAAGCCGGTTTGCCGACGGTTCTGCCAGATCGGGTTGCGCAGCATGAGCGGCTTTTTGTGGGAGCGGCCTTCGAGTTTCCAGTTGGGCTGGTCGATGCTGCCGCTCAGGCGGCCACCCCAGTTTTTGGTTTCGACCACAAAAATGCCGCGCGGGGAGATCACAAAATGGTCAACCTGCGCTGTCTTGCGGCCCTCGGCGATCATGATATCGTTGACGATGAAGGTATCGTCGGGCAGGCCTCTGGCCAGACGCTGCGACATCTCCTCTTCACCGCCGGAACCGATGGCAAGCTTGTCGGCATCGGACTCATTTTCGCGCATTTTGAGGGTGTGGCCGATGGCGATGAAGAGGGCAAAGCCGCCCAGCCAGAGGAGACCCGGGTGACCTTTGAAAAGCCAGAGTATCAGGCCCGCCACCAGGATGGCTGCCGCACCGATCAGTTCGCCTGCACGCAAGCGACGCAGCAGGGCAGCTTCGCGCCGCAGCAGATCCTGCTTGAGCTGCAGGGATGATTCCGAGCGCAGAATTTGAGCCAAAGCGTTACTCCTGATTTCGGGGCGGGACGGAGGGATCGTCAGGTGGTGTATTCGCCGTTGATTTTAACGTAATCGTAGGAAAAATCGCAGGTATAAACCGTGTCGGCGGACGAACCGAGGTTGAGATCGACTGTGACGGTGAAGTCGGTTTGCTTCATGACTTCGGCCAAGCGCGACCGGGCGCTGGCATCGGCAATCTGCCCACGGTCGTAGACACAGACGTCGTCGAAGTAGATCTGGACCTCCTGGTCATCGACCTCGGCTCCTGAATAGCCAACAGCACAGATCACACGTCCCCAGTTGGGGTCGCCGCCGAAGCAGGCCGTTTTGAAGAGCGGTGAGTTGGCGATGGCTCTGGCGACGGCCAGGGCATCGGCGGCACTGCGGGCCCCGACGGCACTGACTGTGACAAACTTGGTGGCGCCTGCGCCATCGCGCACGATTTTCTGGGCCAGATCGAGACAGAGGGCGTCGAGCGCAGCGCAGAAAGTTGGCCAGGCGGGGCTGGCGGGTGAAATTTCGGCGGAGCCGGCGGCACCGTTGGCCAGCAGCAGAACGGTATCGTTGGTACTCTGGTCTCCATCGACCGTGATGCGGTTGAAACTCCGGTTGACGGCGGCAGTGAGGGCGTCTTGCAGGTGTGCGGGGGCGATATTGGCATCGGTTGTGAGATAAGCCAGCATGGTGGCCATATTGGGGCTGATCATGCCGGCACCCTTGCACATGCCGCCGATGGTGATTGTGGTGCCTTCGTGCTGGAACTGGACCGCGCCCTGCTTATCGACCGTATCGGTGGTCATGATGGCCTTGGCGGCAGAGTCTCCCCCCTGCCGCGTGAGGGCGGCGATGGCGAGGTCGATCCCGGCAGCCACACGATCCATCGGCAGGCGGCGGCCGATCACGCCGGTGGAGGAGACCTGGACCAGCTCGGGTTCGATGCCGAGCCCGGCGGCGGTCAGGCGGGCCATTTCGACGGCATCGTCATAGCCCCCGGGGCCGGTACAGGCATTGGCACAGCCGGAGTTGATGATGACGGCCCGGGCCATTCCGCCGGCAAGGTGTTTGCGGCCGAGCCGGACGGGGGCGGCGGCCACGCGGTTGCTGGTGAAGAGACCGGCGAGAGCGGCCGGGGAATCGGAGACCAGCAGCGCCATGTCCTCCTGCCCGGCCTTGATACCGGCGGCAACGCCGCTGGCCCGGTAGCCTGCCGGACTGGTACAGGTGCCCTGATCCAGCCAGATGAATTTATCGCTCATGATACTTCTCACGGGAAAGGATTGATGGGTACCAGTTTACACCAGTCGGCCCGGAAGTGGTATCCAATCTTTCCGGGCGACAATTTCGGGGACACAGCCCTGCGTCCCGGCGGTCTGTGCTGTCTGACCATGAAAAAGCCGCCGGGGCAACGGCGGCCAAATTGGTATCAGAGATAATCAGCGTGCCCAGGCGGGCAGTTCCCGCTCGATCCCTGCATCGGCGCCGGGTGCCACCGGCTGCTCGATGATCTCGACGTTGGCGCTTTCCCTCACGGTCTGGAAGTACTTGTTGGCCACATCGCTCTTTTTCTGGTTGGTGACGTACTGGCTGAGGCCTTCGCGTTCGCTTTCGAGCGTCCGTTCGGCGGCTTCAGTCTTTTTGAGAACTTCGATGATATGGAAGCCGAAGTCGGTTTCGACAATTTCGCCGACGACGTTCAGCTCCTGGGCAAAGGCGGCATCCTCGAAGGGCTTGACCATGCGTCCGCGCGTGAACATGCCCAGGTTGCCACCCCCCTGTTTGCCGCTCGGGCAATCTGAAAGTTCGGCGGCCAGCTCGGCAAAGTCTTCCTTGCCATCGACGATCCGGGTACGGATATCGGCAAGCTTCTGCCTTGCGGCGGCCAGTTCTTCGGCCGGGGCATCCTTCTCGACCTTGATCAGGATGTGGCGGGCTTCGACCTGTTCCGGCAGGGTGGCAAAGTCCGGCTGCCGCTGCTTGATTTCATCAAAAGCCTTCTGCAGCTCCTCATCGGTCGGCGTGTCGATACCGGTGAATTTGCTTTCGATCAGTTTCTGGATACGCAGGCTGGTACGGATGTCTTCCATGATGGCTGCCTCGGTAGTGCCTTGCCTCTCGGCGAGTTGGCCCAGGGTTGCGCCCGG
>CAZMGQ010000257.1:0-4048 GCA_964565855.1 uncultured Lentisphaerales bacterium
AGGGCGAATCGTTCCTACAGCCTGCCCTTCCCTAATAATATTCGCCACGGATGACAGATATTGGCGAACACCCTCGTAAATGTGGGTACGCCGTTCGGGGTGACCCATATAAAAGTCCGGCGAAAAAACCACCTGCGGGATACCGCGGCTCTTTTTGATCAACCCCACATGCTGTTGCAGTAAATCGTGGAGACGCTCTACGGCGTCTATGTTGCGTTCACAAGCCGCCTGTACATTTTCCAGCAACTTACCCTGAATGACCTCGACCGCAGCCTCCAGCATCTGATCCTTATTGCGAAAATGCCGGTATAGGGCAGAAGGTACCAGCCCCACACGGCGAGCCACCGCCGCTACATTGCAGGCCGCCAAACCGTTTTCAGCCACGAGTTCAAGCGTAGCCCGGGCTATCTGCTCTTGACGGCGTTTCGTGCTTTGTTTAGGTGTCGCCATAAAATACTCCGTAGTTGGGTCGCAGGAATCAATCCTGTGGATTCACGACTCGACAGCCGACCGAATTTTACACAATTTCTCGGTGGGCCGCCACGCTATTTAAAAATAGCGGCTTTCTTCGTTCTCACCGGGCAACAGCCTCACATGTACCGCGGTCGGCGGCAAAAGCTCCCCTGCCCGCTCCGGCCACTCGATGGTCAGCATGACGGCTGACTCCAGATACTCTTCAAATCCCAGTTCCGCGACGGCCCACTCATCTTCCAGCCGGTACAGATCCATGTGGACAAACCGTCCGCCATCAGCGGTTGCATACTCGTTGATGAGAGTAAAGGTAGGGCTTGAAACCGGCTCATCCACTCCCAGTGCCAGCGCCAGTCCCTGGGCAAACCGCGTCTTGCCCGCCCCCATCTCGCCATACAGCGCAAAGACTGTACCCCGGCCAAACTCACGTCCCAGCTTCTCGGCCAAAGCCAGCGTTTCAGCCTCGGTCATCACAGTATAGTCACGCTGCTGGGCGCCGCCTGTCTGTTTCATTTCTTCTGCGATCTCGCTCATGTCCCCTGCCCCGCTCCCGGCCCACGCAGATGTTCGTAGCCCCGCCGTGGCAGAGTCCGGACACTGCCACCAGCCTCATAGCGAATGCTCACCTGACCTCCAGATACTGCGTTCGTGACTATGCCGATACGGCTGCACTCCAACGTCGGAAACTGCCTCTGCCAAGCGACCTCGAATTCCTCAGCTTTTTCGGGACTGAGACTGAAAAGCAGCTCAAAATCCTCCCCATCGTCGAGCGCAGCGGCGATCCCACGCTCGCCAGCAGCAGCCGCCAGCGGCACGGCTGCCGCATCAATCTCAATCGCCACTCCGCCCGCCACAGCCAGATGCCAGAGTTCGCTGGCCAGACCATCGCTGATATCGATCATGGAGTTGACCCAGTTACGCAGCCATTGTCCCTCGGTCACTCGTGGCTCAAAACACAGGTGCCTCCCGGCCAGGCTTCCACCCAGCCGTCCGGTGACATAGATCAGGTCGCCCGGTCGGGCCCCCGAACGCAGCCGGGCTGATCCGCGTGGCAGCGAACCGACGGCGAAGACATGCAGTGCCAACTCCGATCCCTGCGAGGTATCGCCGCCGACAATCATCAGGCCATGTCTAGCGGCTAGTGCCACCATACCGTCATAAATATCGTCTAGCATGGTCACGGGTATTTCCGGCGTCAAAACCAGGTCCACCAGCCCCCAGCGCGGCACGGCACCCATCGAGGCCAGATCGCTCAACACCCGCCCGATCGCCTTGTGGCCGATCAGACGCGGCTCCGCTGCCATGTCGAAGTGCCGGCCCGCTATCACAGGATCGCTTTTGAGCACCCAGTCCTCCACTGCCGCAGGATCGGGCCGCACTACGGCACAGTCGTCCCCCGGACCTACCACCACGTCACCACCGCCCGGAAGCAGGACACGCAGCCTTTCGATCAGCGCCAGTTCTCCCAGCTCGCCGACTGTTGGAGCCTCTACTCCGGTGGCAATCTCGTTGATTGCATCGTTTTCGGGGATCGTTTGTTTTGTTGACATGCACCGTATTATCGTCTTTTTGCCGCCGCTAATCAACCGATGAGATCATTTTCAGAAAACAAAGGTGTCACACAGTGTGGCTCATATCATCTGACCCACGGCTCCATTTCTTCAAAAATGTCGTCGCGGAAATTTTCGCCTTGCTTTTTGATGTGAAAAAGAGGTATCGTTGAACACATCACAGAACAAAAAATTGGACAAAACATTGCAATCAGAAGCACAGCCAGCAGTAAACTCAACCGGCCGCGGCCGACCGGCGATTCTCGGTCCGGCTTTAACCAAGCGCCTTCGCAAACGTATAACGGGCGGCAAATGGAAGCCGGGAGTCCGTCTGCCAACGCGACGCGAACTCTGCAAAGAACTGAACTGCAGCACCATCACACTGCAGGTGGCCATGGATACGCTCAGCGATGAAGGTTTTATCTGGAGCGACCGCCGCCGTGGCACCTTTGTCAGCGATCAGCCGCCTCATTTGTCCGATCTGGCTCTGATCTTCCCCCCTACCAGAGCCCGCAACCAGTTTTTCGAAGCTATCGCCTCGAGTGCCGCCCAGTGGAACGCCGCCCCCTACCGCATTCACACCTGGCGCGATGTCGAACCCTACGCCGATAATTCCGCCTACTTGAAACTGCGTGAGCGGGTAATCAACAAGTCACTCACGGGCATCTTTTTTGTATCTTCGCCCCATCGGTTTCTTAAATCTCCATTACTCACGCAGCCGGATATTGCACGTGTCACAGTCGGCAACGACTGGCTCTATCCCGAATACCCGGTCTCTCTGATCAACCTGCGTCGTGAATCGTTTGCCGAACGGGCACTGGCCAGATTACGGGTAGAAGGTTGCCGCCGCCTCGCCGTCGTCTCACACCCGGCGGATAATTACGACTTCTGGCAGGAAATTGCAACCAGTGCGGGGTTTAACCTCCCGCCTCACCTCTTTCAGCGTGTCAGTCAGTTGACTCCCGACACTGCCACAGACCTCGCCCGCCTGCTCTTCTATCGCGGTCAGGCCGAGTTGCCGGATGGAGTCATCATTACCGACGATAACCTGGTCGAGTGCTTCACCCGGGGGATGTTGGAGGCCGGTTGCAGTCAGAGCGGACACACACGCATCATCGCCCACTGCAACTTTCCCTGGCCGACCCACAGCCTGCTGCCAGTCATCCGCCTCGGCATGGATACTTATCAGATACTCGCGACAGCCCGGACTCTGACCAGACAATATCAGGCTACCAGCCAGCCCGGCAAAGCCGTCCTCGAAGCAGTTTTTGCAGAGGAAGCGCTGCAACCGTAGGTCTTACTCCGATCGAGGCTGATCCGACCTCTTTGTCTGCGATATTTTCAAACTCAATGGAGAACTCATAATGAAGCTCTTTAAAGCCGTCTGCGGCATTATCTGTCTCGCCAGTGCGGCAACCCTGATGGGAGATACCATGACAACCAGTTTTGCCCATTTTGAACGTAAAGCCGAAGCGGGCGAACGTCTAACTGTGGCCTTCTTCGGCGCATCCCTCACCTGGGGTGCCAACGCATCCGACCCCATGCGTACCTCGTACCGTGGGCAGATGGCCGACAAGCTCGAAGCCCGCTACCCCAAGGCACATTTCAAGTTTATCGATGGTGCCATCGGCGGCGCCAATTCAAGTCTCGCGGTTTACCGCCTGCAGCGTGACTGCCTCGCCTACAAACCCGACCTCGTTTTCCTGGACTTCTCCGCCAACGACGATGTCCGCTTCGCCAAAGAGGAACTCCTCTCCTCTTATGAGTCACTCGTCCGCCGCATCATCACCGAAGGCCAGTGCCCCCTCGTGATGGTCATCTTCCCTTTCAAATGGGACTGTGACTCCAAAACACTCGCCAAGATGCCCGGTCGTGACGCACACTACGAGATCGCCAAAGCCTACTCGGTTCCCGTCGGCGATGCCATCGTACGTGTCCAGCAACAGACTGACGCCGATCCCGAGCTGCCCGATCGCCTCTGGCCTCTCGACCAGGCGCACCCGATCGACGAAGGCTACGCCCTCTTT